>CAOJZV010000004.1 GCA_948466255.1 uncultured Bacillota bacterium
CTCAAAATTTAAGTCCTGATAGAATTGATACTAGAGAAAAATTAGAAAATTATTTTAAAGGACAACAGAATGCGTTAGACTTGCTTGATTATATTGAAGGTAAAGCATTTATAAGATTAACGCCTGAGCAACAAGCTAGAGTTGCAACGAGAATGAATCAGTCTGGTTCATGGTCTACTTGGGGAGCGATTACTGCAGCGCAAGCAGAAAAAATGAATTTAACCTCACTAGAGTCTTTATACGATAATAGAATCATTATACGTCCTGAAAATGCATGGGGTGTAAGTGTAAGAGGTCTTAGCGTAATTAATAGTCTTGGTAGTAATGATTATGGATTTGAGTCTGTTTGGGTAAATCGCTGGTATATTGGTCATAATGATAATGGTATTCCAGATGCATTTTCCGCAAAACGTAATTATTTTGAAATGCTTGGTTATGCTGGTGTTGATGGATATGTTACTTACGGAAGAGGAAATACGAAAACAGATCTTGATGCAATTCAAAAAATTACAAAATCTGTTACTGGTACAGCAATGAATTGGAAAGAATATAAGATGAGTAGATATGCTACTGTTGAAGAAAATATAAGAAACAATAAGTATATTGATGTGGATTATATGATTGAAAGATTCTATCAAGCTTTTGCAAGCGATACTAATAGAAATGCGGTTTCAAGAACAAATCTGAGAAAGATTTATTATCACTATTTGAAGAGCGTTACTAATGATTTCGTTGCTGATCCACTTGGTACTGATACAGAAGTTACACATATCAAAACAGCCGAAGAATTAGTTCAAAAAATTAATGATAAACCATACGGTTATTATGTGTTAGATAATGATATTGATTTTTCTAATATGACTACTAATGTTACTAATACATTTATGGGTAGATTAGATGGAAAAGGTCATAAGATAATTGGAAATACATTACCTATATTTAATAAAATTAGATATGGTTATGTTGGAAATATAGTATTTGAAAATACTAATATTCCTAAAACTATTAGTAATGCTGGTGCTTTATCTTATAAATCAGAATCTAGTACAATCGAGAAGATTAGTGCATCAAATTTACAAATGAACTTTGGTGGCAGAAATGATGTAAGTCTTATAGGTGGTGCTGTTAATAATTTAATTACTAGAGATTGTACTGTTGAAAAATTTACATATCATATTAAAACTGCAGATGATATTGCTAAGTTAAATGAAGATACTAGTGGTATATTTGTAATAGATAATGATATAGACTTTACTGGATATACTGGGAATGGTTCGGTTGTAACTGGAACATTTAATGGAAAAATAGATGGTCAAGGTCATACATTTAAGAATTTAAGTGGGTTATCATTATTTAGTCAATTTAATGGTACTGTAGGAAACTTAAACATTAAAAACTTTACTAATGTTAATCCAGGAAATGCAACTAGTAATGATGATATTGCTGCATTTGCAAAATACTCTAATGGTGCGACATTCAAAAATATGAAATTTGAAAATATCACTTTAGAAGGAAGAAATAGAGTAGCCACTGTTGTTACATTTGATAATTTGAATTCAACATTTGAAAATATTAGTGTTGTAAATGCTAATGTAAAAGGTTCAGGTGTTTATGTATCAACCTTTATTGGTAGAAAATATGGTGGTACTATTAAAAATGTATATGTTCAGGGTACTATAGATTGTACAACTACAGAAAATGGAGGCCTTATTGGTGCTCTTCAAAAAGGTGGAGTGATTGAAAACGCTGTAACAAATGTTGAGATTACTAAATCTCGTAATACTGATGGACAAAATCGCCAATTAAATGCTGGTTTTATTGGAAACATTTATTTAGATGGTACAACGCCAGTTATTAGAAACTCTATTTCTATAGGAAATATGAAGGGATATATCGATAATACAGGCAATGAATTAATACCTTATAAATTTACTGGTGCAACTGAAGGAACAATTTTAGCTACTATGGTAAATTGCTATGAATATGCTGTAGCAGATGGAACTAGTAGTATAACTGAAGGTACCGCTAATAGTAACTTAAAAGGTGCAACTAAAGAAAATGTATATGATAGAAGATTCTATATTGATATATTAAGTTTTGATGAAGAATATTGGGATTTTGATGATTTAGATCAAACAGGTTATCCTAAGTTAAAAGTAGATGGTCATGTTGAAGTTTTAGACATATAAAAAAACTTACTTTTCGTAAGTTTAACCTAAGGCAATATCTAAAATCATCATTATAGAAAAGCCAATTAATGTAAAGAGGGCCATAAGGTCCTTTTTTTTGTTTGGAAATTTTATAGGGAGTGTGTTATAATTTTATTAAATAGTAGAGTTGAAGGTGTTTATATGAATGATGCTACACAAAGTAAGTATATAGATGATTTTAATAAAATTTATGAATTATTATATAAAACATTAGATAAATATGCTACTGAATTTTTAGAAGTTAAGGGGATTGATAATCCTTTGTTAGCTAAGAATAAAGTGTTGGAACAGTTAAAAATGTGTAGTAATGATAAACAATATATTCAAATAGTAGATAGTTATTTACAAAGTTTTCATCAAGGGCATTTATTTTTGAAAAAGCCAGAAGAAAAGAAAGATGAAGTTATACCTTTAATTGTAAAATATGTTGATGGAAAGTATGTAGCTAGTATATCTAATAATGATAGTTTGGAAGGTAAGGAAATTACTGCTATAAATGGGATACCAATAGGTGAGTATGTTATTGGTCATACTTTTGAAACTGGTGACAGAGCTTTTTCGTTTGATAAAAATGGGCAGTTATATAATCCTGAATTTAAAATAAATGATGATAGTTGTAGTTTAACAATGTTAGATGGAAGTATAGTGGCATTAGATAAAATACCTGTGGAAGATGCTATACAATTAATATCTCAAAAAAATAATATTAATAAGGAAAATGTAAGATGTGGTTATTTAGAAGGAAGTAATATTCCTTATATTAGTATTCAATCTTTTGCTAGACAAGGGGAGAAAAAGGAAGCGGATAAGAAAATAATAGAATCTTTTGCTAGAGAACTTAATGAAAAAGGAGTAACTGATATTGTTATAGACATTCGTGGTAATGGTGGTGGAAGTGATGAATATTTTGACTATTTAGGTGCTTTTGCTGATAGAGATTATATGCAAGAACATGAGTATGAGCAATTAGTTGGTTTAAATGGTAATGTGTTAAATGAAATACATGGGAAATCAGAAGATATTGATACAACTCTCCAAAGGATGGAGATAAATTCTAATAGGGAAATTGGAAGTCATGTTTCAGTTATACCTAATGGTAACTCGATGATTAAAAATAGAATTTTGTTGGTAGATGGTGAAGTTTTTTCTTCGGCTGATAAGTTTACTAAAACAGCGCAAGGTAGTGGATTTGCTAAAGTCGTAGGGTCACAACCAACTGCTGGTGATGGGAAGGGGATAACTACTTATTCAGTTGATACACCTATTTTAAGGGATTCTGGAATAAATATTATTATGCCATCTTCAATGGGGTTAGATTTTAGTGAATTTCAAACTACTCCTGATTATATTGTCCCAGAAAATAATTTAACAACAGATTCAGTATTATCAGCTTGCCCACAAATTATAGAGCAAATAAAAAATGAAAATCAATTTTCTTCAAAGACTCAAGACATACTTAATCAAGCTGATAATTTATTAGAAACTTCTGAATTAAATAAAGGACAAGAACAGTTTTCTTCGGAAACCCGAGAACTACTTCATCAGGCGGATAGTTTACTTAATGAATCTAGAGAAAATCAAGGAAAAGTTAGTCCCGAACATCAAGGGTTAGGTAATTCTTCAATGATAACTCCTTCAACTTCAACTGTAGGGGGAAGAACACGATAAAAAAACTTACATTATGTAAGTTTAGCCTAAGGCAATATCTAAAATCATCATTATAGAAAAGCCAATTAATGTAAAGAGGGCCATAAGGTCCTTTTTTTTGTTTGTCTGACTTTCTGGAATTAATTCTTCAACGACAACATAAATCATAGCCCCAGCAGCAAATGCTAATAAGAAAGGTAATAAAATTTGTACTTTTATTATTAATATTGCACCAATGACCCCAGCTATTGGTTCAACAATCCCACTTAGTTGTCCGATAAAAAATGATTTATTACGGCTTAATCCTTCACGTCTAAGTGGCATACTTACAGCAGTACCTTCAGGAAAGTTTTGCAAGCCAATACCTAGGGCTAGTGTCCAAGCTGCTATTAATGTTGCGCCTTCTAATCCATAAACAACAGAACCAAAGGCAACACCAACAGCCATACCTTCTGGAATGTTGTGCAATGTTATTGAACTTACTAACATAATACAGCGTTTTTTATTAAAATGATCGTCTTTCTTAGGATGTCTTTTTTCATAAATATCATATATTTTATCACCAATAAATAAAAGTAATCCACCACTAAAGAAACCGATAAAAACTACTAGCCATGGAATTAATTTTAGGTTTTCTGCCATTGTTATTGCAGGCGCGATTAGTGAGAAAAATGATGCTGCTATCATAACGCCTCCAGCAAATCCAAGCATACCATCCATAAGGTTTTTATTTATTTTTTTGAAAAAGTATACTAATGATGCGCCGATAGCAGTTATGCTCCAAGTAAATAGTGTTGCAAGTCCTGCTTGAACAATGGGATTTAAAGATAGAATTTGATTTATCATATGTACCTCCACTGTCTATATTTTATTCTTTTATGTTTATATGGATTGGGCGATTAACTAATTTTGTGGTTATGTATTATTTTGATTTGTGGTATAATGAGAGCGGTAGGGGCATATTAGAAAGAAGGAATGAATATGGAAAAAAGTTGTGAGTTTGAAATTTTGTCTCCTAAGTTTTATGTATCTTATATAACTGAATTTGGAAATTCTGTATCTGGAAGTATAGATGATATTCCTAAAGATGCCTTTGGTGCTTTTATAGATATTTATGTACCTTATCTTACTAAAGATAATAAAGAATTTGCTTTAGATGGGCACCATATGTTTATGGTTGGAGAAAAAATGTCAATTTATAAGGCTTTAGATAAAACTAAATGTGAAAATGCTAAAAAGAGGTTTGAACATCTTTTGCGTAAAGGTGTGTTAGATGTTGTTTATCCTTATATTGAAGGGAATGATATTATAATGGAGTATTCTAATGACTTTTATCCTTTCTATTATTCTGATGTTGTTTGTAAATCATATGAGGAATTTGTAGAACAATTAAAAATGTCTCACTTACGTTTTAATCAGCTTACAGAATTGATTAAAAATTATTCTAGTGATTAAAATAAAAGATATATTCTTATGAAAGAAGGTTAGGTATGAAAAACAAAAAAATAACTAGAAAGATAACCCAAGGGCTTTATGTTTTAACTACTAAAAATGGTGGTTGTATTGTTGATGCGGTTTCGCAAGTTAGTGCAGGGGATAATCCTTTGATTGCAGTTTCAGTTATGAAAAAGAATTATACTAATGAATTACTTAAAGATAACGAAAAATTTACTTTATCGGTATTAGGTATTGATGTTAATCCTGAAATTATTAAGACTTTTGGTTTTAATTCTATGCGTGATATTAATAAGTTTGAAAATATAGAAACAACGGTGGTAGACGGGGTAAATATTATTGATGATTCTTTAGGATATATGATTTTAGAAAAGGTTGATTCGATTGATTGCGATACTCATACTTTATTTATTGGTAGATTAGTAGAAGCTGATATGTTTGAGGACGGTGAGCCTATTAGTTATGGTTATTATCAGGAACATAAGGAAGATTTATTGAAGGTTACAACTGAAAAAGGTAAGACTGCCTGGGTTTGCACGATTTGTGGTTATATTTATTATGGTGATGAAGTTCCTGAAGGATATGTTTGTCCTATATGCGGGGTAGGAAGAAATTTATTTAAGAAACAAGGTGAATAGTTATGGATACTATATTTATTAATTCAAAAGATGGATATAAATTAGAACTTCATGTATTTGAAATAGAGAATTCTAAAGCAGTTATTCAAGTTATTCATGGCATGGAAGAACATCAAGAACGTTATGAATTTTTTATAAAATTTTTGAATAAAAATGGTTTTTCAGTAGTTAGTTCAGATATGCGTGGACATGGAAAAAGTGCAGAGGATCTTGGACATTTTAAGGATAAAAATGGTTATATGGAGCTTATAGAAGACCAAAAGGCTGTAACCGATTATATTAAAAAACGTTTTTCTAATATTCCTATTTATATATTTGCTCATTCTATGGGAACAATTATAACTAGAGTTTTATTGCAAGAAAATTCAAAAGACTATGAAAAGGTTGTTTTATCTGGTTATCCAAATTTTCAAATAGGTGCTTATTTTGGAATTATTGTTTCTAATATTATTAAGTTTTTTCATGGCCCAAAATATAAATCAAAATTACTAAGTTCTTTAAGTATTGGTTCTTTTAATAAAAATATTAAAAATCCAAAAACTGATAGTGATTGGATTAGTTATAATGAAGATAATATAAATTCATACATGAATGATTCTTATTGTGGAATTGGTTTTACTTGCGCTGCATTTAATGATTTATTTCATTTAGTTATAAGAATGCATAAACCTAAGCTTTATTACAATATAAATGAGAATCTATCTTTGCTTATGATACGTGGTGTTGATGATCCTTGTGTTGGCGGTGATAAAGGTTCTTTAGATTCTCGTAATATTTTGCTTAAAGCAGGATTTGATAAAATGATTTTTATTGATTATATAAACATGAGACATGAAATATTAAATGAAAAAGACAATCAAAAAGTTTATAATGATGTTTTAAATTTTTATGATAATTAGTTAGGAATCAGTTTTAATGAATGGAATTATAAATAATAAACTTAATAGTTTGGCGAAGTCTAATTTTAGAAGCAAATTCCATTTGAAGGAAACAGATAAGGAGTATGTTAATAAAAAGGGGATAGAGGTTATAAAAAGTCATGCTTATGATTTTATTAGTAAGAGACTTGCTCCTAGTTATATTCTTAATGATGGAAAACAAACACCAATGAAGGGGCATCCTGTTTTTATCGCTCAGCACGCAACTGGAACTTGCTGTAGAGGATGTTTATACAAGTGGCATCATATTCCTAAGGGTACTTTATTAAATGAAAAACAAATTGATTATGTGGTGAATATTATAATGGCATGGATTGCTAGAGAAATGGGCAATTAATGCCTTTTTGTTTTGCTTTAAATTATTTTATAAATTTTATTGCTTATCAAACTTTTGTTTGGTATAATGTTTTTGATATTAGGGCCCAACCTCGCTTAGTACGGGGAAATGTGAGTTTATTAATTTTTGATTTTAGGTATAGGGCAAATCTATAAAGGAAGGAGGAATTTTATATTTTTTTCAATAATTAGTAATGTTAGGAAGGGGGAATAATTTATGAAGGAAAACAAACTAGAAACAATTACTAACTTATTTGAAGGTAGTGAAATAAGAAGTGTATGGGACGGGGAAAAAGAAGATTATTATTTTTCAGTAGTTGATGTTATAAGGGTTTTAACAGATAGCAATGATCCTATGGCTTATTGGCGAAAACTAAAACAACGATTAAAAGCTGAAGGAAGTCAAACTGTGACAAATTGTCACGGTTTAAAAATGAAAGCTAAGGATGGAAAAAGGAGATTTACTGATACTTTAGATACTGAAGGAATTTTACGTTTAACCCAATCAGTTCCAAGCCCGAAAGCTGAACCTTTTAAAATGTGGTTAGCTACATTAGGTAAAGAAAGAATTGATGAAGTTTTTGATCCATCTATTGGTATTGATAAAATGATTAATTTTTATTTAAGTAAAGGATACACTTTGGAATGGATTGAACAGCGAATAAAAGCTATAATTAATAGAAAAAAATTAACTAGTACCTGGAAAGAAAATGGAATTAGTGATGGCGTGCAGTTTGGAATTCTAACTAATGAAATTTATAAGAGTTGGTCTGGTATGAAAGCATCTGAATATAAACAACACAAGAGTATTAGAAAAGAAAGCTTGCGAGATAATATGACTGATATTGAAGTCGCTTTAACTGATTTGGGTGAAATTGCGACTAGAGAACTTGTTCGTGAACATAAACCTAAGGGATTAGAAGCTAATAAGGAGGTTGCTAGAATAGGTGGTCATGCGGCTAAAGTTGCTCGTGATGATCTTGAGAAAAATCTTGGCAGAACTATTATTAGTAAAGAAAATAGTTTAGGTTATAAGTATACCTACAAGGATAAACTTATTTCTGATAAAACTGATTAAAGAAGGTAAATGCCTTCTTTTTCCCATTTTTTAACTTTCTACTCACATAATTGTACGTTAATTTGTGAGTATATTATTAGTAGTTAGGGAAGGTGATACCGTAGCTACATATGGTATGAAAGATCATTATTTTGGGCATAATTTAGATAAAGGTATTTATTCTACGACATATGAAAATAGTCAAATAACAGGTGTTGATATGAACAAAGAAGATTTGGAAGCTGAAAATCTTGTTATTTATCCGTTAGTAATAGGGCAACAAATTAATTTTCAAAATTAATTTTTCACATAGATTAAATTTTCTTATTTCCAAGCAAATCATATTCTGGTTTGCTTTTTCTAAAAAATAATATATTTTATATAAATAATTTAATGAAAGGAAGATGTTAGATGGATGTTATATTAGAGACGGTAATAATAATAAGTAAAATTATTTTTGGCTTGTATTTGGATTTAAAAAAATACCAGTATTTAGTGGTAAATAAAATAATGGATTTAGCCATTATTTTTTGGTGTTACTTTAAGAAAATATTAAGAATTATATATTTTTGGTGTGGTATAATATTTATATATTATGAAAGGAAATTTGTATGAATATTTTAGTTGTTGATGATGAAAAAGAAATTGCTGATTTAATTGAAGTATATCTTAAAAATGAAAATTACAATGTTTATAAATATTATGATAGTGAAATGGTTTTAAGTGATATTGATGCGCTTAATGTTGATTTAGCCATTTTAGATGTAATGATGCCTGGAATTGATGGTTTTGATTTGTGCAAGAAAATTAGAGATAATTATAATTTTCCGATTATTTTTGTAACTGCGAAAGTAGAAGATATTGATAAGATAAGTGGCCTTACTATTGGTGCGGATGATTATATAACTAAACCTTTTCAGCCACTTGAACTTATGGCCCGTGTGAAAGCACAGCTTAGAAGGTATAAAAGGTATAATCAAGTATTAGATGAAAATATTATTGATTTTAGAAATATTTTAATTAATAATGATACTCATGAATTTTATTTTAATGCAAAGAAAGTAGAACTTACGCCTATAGAGTTTTCTATCATGTGGCATTTGTGTAAAAATAGGGGAAATGTAATTAAAACGGATGATCTTTTTATGGAAGTATGGGGCGAGAAGTATTTTGAGAAAGACAATAATACAATTATGGTTCATATAAGACATTTAAGAGAAAAAATGAATGATTGTGGCAGAAATCCAAAGTATATAAAAACTATATGGGGAGTGGGGTATAAAATTGAAAAATAATAAATTTGTAAGAAATGCGCTTTTTAAATTCGCACTTCAAGAGATTATTAGTTTAGCTATTATTGTATTTGTTTTGGGAATTGTCTTTGCAATTGTCCAAATGTCTGATTTTAACTGGTTATATAATGATTCACCTAATTTATATTTTTGGTTTACTGAAGTTTTTAGTATGATATATAATGGTTTTGGATTTTTTATAATTGTTTTAATTTTTTGGATTTTGGTGACTTTTGTTTTAGTTTATAGATTACTTAAAGAAGTATCTTCTTATATTGACGTGGTGACAGATGCTTCAGGTTTATTATTTGATAAGGATACTGAGTATATTAAGTTACCATCTGAATTATCTTTGGCTGAGGAAAATTTAAATCATTTGAAAAGGGAATATGAAAAAAGCGAGCGTCTTTCTAAAGAAAATGAGCAGAAGAAAGATGACTTGATTGTTTATTTGGCTCATGATATTAAAACGCCTCTTACTTCTATGATTGGTTATTTATCTTTGCTTGAGGAAATAGATGATATGCCTAAAAAGCAAAGACAAAAATATATAAATATTGCTTTGGAAAAATCTTATAAACTTGAAGATTTGATTAATGAACTTTTTGATATTACAAGATTTAATTCAGAAAAAATTGTCTTAATGAAAGAAGAAGTTAATCTTGGTATGATGATTGAACAAATTGCCGATGATTTTTATCCGATTTTAAAGGAATATGATAGAGAAATTAAGATAACTTCCGATTCTAAGGTTATATTAAATGCTGATTCTAATCAATTAGCTAGAGTATTTAGTAATATTATTAAAAATGCTTGTTTTTATAGTACTGATAGGGATATTTTGATTGATATTAGTAAGTCTGATGATATGGCTAATATAGTGATTAGTAATAAGGGTAAGAAAATTTCTTCAGAAAAACTTAAGCTTTTATTTGAAAAATTTTACCGTGCTGATTCTTCTAGAACTAGTAAAACAGGTGGTAGCGGTCTTGGTCTTGCGATTGCAAAAGAGATTACTGATTTACACGGCGGAACTATTAAAGCTGAAAGTGATGATGAGTATACAAGGTTTATTGTTAGTTTACCTATTAAGTAATTCTTAAGATTTTTATAAGGTTAAAGTTAAAAATAATCATTTTATGATTGATACAATTTAATTGTGTTAATGAGATGATTATTTTTTTATGGGAGGATGACTTATGACAAAGGGGAAAAGAAGACCTAAAAAGGGCTTAAAGTTTTTAGTTTTAATTTTACTTATTTTATGGGGGTTATATTTATTATTGTTTGATAGATTTTCTATTAATGATTTTAAAGTTATGGATAAATTATCTTATGATGATGTTTCCAGTTTAAAAAATAATAAAGGATCTATTAAAAGTAGACTTAAGAAACTTAGTAAAGAAGATGATAGAATTAGTGATATTATTAAAGATTATAATAGTTACCCTGAGGCTTTACTGGATATGTTATCTAGAGATATTGATTTGTTAGATTTTGTTTTGAATTATCATGATAAAAGCGGGAAAGTATTTAGTGAAACTATTGATGTAAGAAGGGGTGAAATTCCTTTGTTACTTCAGTGGGATGAAAGATGGGGTTATGCTTCTTATGGCGAGAATATGATTGCGATTAGTGGATGCGCACCAACTTCTTTGGCGATGGTTATTTCAGGTTTAACTGGTGATACTTCTATTACGCCTTATAAGGTAGCTAAGTATGCGGAAGATAATGGTTTTTATGTTGATGGAACTGGAACTAGTTGGAGCTTGATGACGAGTGGTAGTGAATTTTTTGGGATTGATGCTAAACAAATTTCTTTATCAAAAGATAATGTATTTAGTGAACTTGAAAATGGTCATCCAATTATTGCAAGCATGCGTGAAGGAGATTTTACAACGGCTGGTCATTTTATTGTTTTAACTGGCGTTTCTAATGGGAAAATTAAAGTAAATGATCCTAATAGTAAGAAGCGTAGTAGTCTTTTATGGGATTATGATAGGCTAGAAAGTCAGATTAAAAATTTATGGTCATTTAGTGTTTAAGGAGTATGAATATATGGAAAGATTTATTATGATTAAGTATGAGGTTTTAACTTGCTTTGTACCGTTTGTTATTTTATTATTTATTTTGAATTACTTTTATAAGAAAAAATATAATTGTGGGATTATGAGAAGAAAAGCTTTTTTGCTTATTTTGTTTGCTTTATATATAACAGGTGTATTTTATTTTACAGGCTCAGGTACTATTTGGGATGGATTATTTAAAAATTTTGATATTAGATATGAATATATTAATTTTATACCTTTTTCTAATAATATTGATACTATTGGATATTTACTGAATATAGTTTTACTTATTCCTTTTGGCTTTTTAGTTCCACTTATTTGGAAAAAATTAAATAGGCCTTCAGTTGTTATTGTATTTGGATTTTTATTTTCTTTGCTTGTTGAATTAAGCCAGCTTTTAAATAATCGTAGTACTGATATTGATGATTTGATTTTGAATACTTTAGGAGCACTTATAGGTTTTGTTATTTTTAGATTATGTGATAAAGTGTTTAAGTTTGATGATGGTGGAAGTTATTACAAATATGAAATGGTTATTATTGTTTTAGTTATGTTTATAGGCAAGTTTTTACTGTTTAATGAATATTTTTTAGCTTCATTATTGTATGGTTTTTAAAATAAATCTTATATGGATTTATTTTTTTTATGAGAAAATGAAAGTTTTTTCATTTTGGACAAGGAATTAGGTATAGAAAAAACGTATATTATAAGTGAAGGGGCGAATAGGAATGGGGGAACTATGGGGAAAATAAATGTTAAAAAAGCAGGAATAGGAGATGAACGAATATGGATAAATTAGAAATTAGTCATAATAGATTTGAAAGTATAAAACACGTAGATGAATTTGAAAACGAATATTGGCATGCAAGAGAACTTATTCATGCATTAGAATATAAAAAGTGGTAAAAATTTATTAATGTAATAGATAACGCAAAAACCGCATGTGAAAAAAGTGGGAGTTTAATTGATAACCATTTTACCCAAGTGGGTAAAATGGTCGATATTGGGTCCAACACTTCAAGAAAAATAAAAGACTATAAGTTGTCAAGATATGCTTGTTACTTAATTGTTCAAAATGCAGATCCAAGAAAAAAAGAAGTTGCACTCGGGCAAACATACTTTGCTATTCAAACGAGAAAACAAGAGATTAGTGAAAAAGAATATAACTTATTAACGGAAGATGAAAAGAGATTTTATCAAAGAAGTTTAACTAAAAAAGGTAACTACTCATTAAATAAAGCTGCTAAAAATGTTGGAGTTAAAAACTTTGATAAATTTCATAACTATGGTTATAAAGGACTATATAATGGAGAAACTGCGGATGATATTGCAAAAAGAAAAAAATTACGATATAGAGAAGATATTTTAGACAATATGGGTAGCGATGAATTAATTGCTAATCTCTTTAGAATATCTCAAACAGAACAAAAGTTAAGAAATGATAACATTAAGGGTGAGTCTAACGCTAATAAAGTACATTATAATATGGGCAGAGATATTAGAAAATTTATAGAAAAACAAGGTGGAACGATGCCAGAAAATTTACCAACGCCTGAAAAAAGTTTAAAACAAATAGAAAAAGAAAATAAAACAAAAGCAACAAGTATAGATATTAAATAAAAAATGTACTAATGTACATTTTTCCAAATTTCTCTAATTTCTTTAGGCATTTCTTTAAGGGTGATATTTTTCATCCTTTTTTCATTGCCATCTTTTTCAGCCTGTGTATAATACCAGCATTTATAATTAATCATATTAAGGGCTTTTTGAAGTTCTTTAATTTTTGCCTCAATATTTTCTTTTTGTTTTAAAAACATATTTTTTCTTTTAGTGATTGTTTTGTTGCCTTCTGAAACCCAAGACATAAACTCTTTGATGTCTTTTATCTGCATTCCTGATTTTTTTAAACACTCAATAACTCTTATAGCCTCTAAATTACTTTCATTGAATTTTCTAATCCCAGATTTATCTTTTTCTAAATTAATAAGTAGTCCTTCTTTGTCATAATACCTTAAAGTTGATATAGGAATATTAAACATTTCAGATACTTCACCAATGCTATACATATTATTACCTCCATTTTTAAAATTTAGTATTGACCTAAAGTCAGGTTTAGGTGTTACAATTATACTAACATATTAAAATTAAGTATGTCAAGGAGGAAGAAAGTAGAAAGGAAAATGAATTTATGGATAAAAAAATAATAGGAATTATAATATTAGTTATAGTAATATGCGCGGTTATTGCTGCAATGTTTATTTTAAATAAAAATAATGATAAAACTACTAACGAAAATACTACTAGTGAAAATACAGAAAATGAAAGTAATGATAATATTAAAGTAGGTGATGGTAAAACATTAGTTGTATATTATTCTGCTCAAAGTCATACTAAAGATGTTGCTTTAAAAATTGCGGATAACTTAGGTGCAGATACTTTTGAAATTGTTCCAAAAGATAAATATAATGAGGCAGATTTAGACTGGACTGATGATAATTCTAGAGTATCAAAAGAACATGATGATGAGTCTTTAAGAAATGTTAAACTTACAAATACAAAAGTAGATAATTGGGATAATTATGATACAATTTTAATTGGTTATCCTATTTGGTGGGGTGTGGCTGCTTGGCCAACTAATACTTTTGTAAAAGATAATAATTTTGATGGTAAAACCGTTATTCCATTTTGTACTTCTGCATCATCTGGATTAGGTGAGAGTGGAGATTTACTTGCTAAAGAAGCAGATACAGGAAACTGGTTAGAAGGTCATCGTTTTAGTTCTAATGCGTCAGAATCCGATATTAAATCTTTTACTGATAGTTTAAAATAGTTAAGGTAAATCATTTTTGATTTACTTTTTTATATGGTATAATTGATTATATAAAATTAGAAATGAAGTGTTAAAAATGAATAAGAAAGTATTGTTTTTAATAATTTTATTATCAATATCAGCAATCGTTTTTGTTTATAATGATGATTTTTTATATTCAAAAACAATTATGAAAATCACTAATATTGAAACTATTGAAACTGATGTTTCTTCTAATCCACTGGGGTTAGAAGAAGAACATTATACAAAGGAAATTAGCGGTATTATTACTAACGGTACACATAAAGGAGAAAAATTAACTTTAGATTATGAAGAAACTTTTTCTTCAGTTGTTACTGATAAATATAGAGTAGGCGATAAAGTTTTTGTAGTTTCTAATGAAATCGATGATTTAAAAAGAGATTTTTATTTGGTTATATTAGCCTCAGTTTTTGTTTTATTTATGTTTTTAGTGGGACAGTACCGAGGTTTACTTGCTATATTAAGTGTTATATTTAATTCTTTAGTATTTTATTTTGGATTGATATTGTATCAAAATCATATGAATTTAACGCTTATTTGTATAGTCGAATCTATAATTTTTATGTTTTCATCTTTGTTTATTGCGAATGGAATAAACAAAAAGTCGATGGTGGCAATTTTATCAACTTTTGTATCGATGACTGTATTATTTATTTTAACTTTTGTATTAATTAAGTGTATAGACTATTCAGGGATTAATTTTAATGAAATTAGTTTTATTACAGTTCCTTATGCTGATGTTATTTTACCTGGTTTATTTATAGGGGCTTTGGGGGCGGTAATGGATGTGGCTATTACAATTGCTTCTTCTATTGGTGAACTTATTGAAAAGGATTCTAAAATAAGTGCTAAAGCGCTTAATAAATCTGGTAAAGAAATTGGTAAAGATATCATGAGTACCATGATTAATGTTTTGTTTTTTACTTATTTATGTAGTGGACTACCAGTTTTTGTTTTGGCTATAAGAAATGGATTTTCTATTTTTAATTATATTTCAACTAATTTTTCATTAGAATTAACAAGATTTTTAGTGGGCAGTATTGGGATTGTTATGACAATACCTATATCAATATTTATTGCAATTAAAATTCTCAAAAAGGGAAGTGAAATAAGTGAATAAAATTTTGTTATTAATATTGTTAATGTTAATGTTTTACATTGATAAAAAGAGGGGATTTAAATTATTTTTATCTATATGTTTGAACTTTATAATATTAATGATTATGTTTTATTTTATTGCGATTGGAATTAATCCGATTGTTGTATCTTTAATTGGATGTTTTATTATTAGTTATATTATTTTGTATTTTGTTAATGAAAGAAATGTTAAAACAGAATCTTCAATGAAATCTATAATAATCGTTTTAGTTATTTTGGCTGTTATAATATTTGGAATGACAATTTTTTCTAGAATAGCTGGATTTGGGTATGAATCATTTGAAGAAATAAATATGTTTTCTTATGATGTTAATATTGATTTTACGAATATTGCGATTGCGATAATATTAATAGGTTTGATAGGAGCAACCGTTGATTCTTCTATTGCAATTTCATCGGCTTTATTTGAGGTTTATGAAAATAATAAAAAATTAAGTAAAAAAGAATTATTTAATTCAGGAATAAATATTGGTAAAGATATATTATGTACAACTGCTAATACTTTATTGTTTGCTTTTTTAGGAGAGTTTATGACATTGTTAATATGGTTTGAATCTCTTCATTATTCTTTAGGTGAAATTATTAATGCGAAAACATTTTGTGCAGAAATGATAAGAATTTTATTTAGTGGGATGGGCTGCGTTTTAGTAATTCCAATAACTGCATATATTACAGTTCAGACAATTTTTAAATTAAAGAAAAATCCTTATTTAATGCATAAGGAATTATAGTGAAAAAATATTTTAAATGGTTAATATTTAAAGGTGTTAACCGTTTATTTTATGATATACTATTATTAGATTTGGAGGCATGGGATATGAGTAAAATATCTAATGTAATATTAATGCTTGATTATTTAAATACAGGTAATAAATATACAGCACATGAACTATCACAAAAATTAGGTGTTACTGAACGAATGGTAAAATATTATAAAAAAGAATTAGAAAATGCAGGAATATTTATTGATACATTTATGGGACCTAATGGTGGATATTTTTTACTTAAAAATAGTAATTTTTATAATCAGTTTAACAAGTATGATTTACAACTGTTAGAAAGTATTTATTCAAAGTTAGAAAACACAAATTTTAGAAATCTTGATAAGTTTAATGTTTTAATAGAAAAAATAAAAAAGGTTTATGAAATTGAAGAAGAAAAAAGTAAATATATTGATGAAATAGATGAGTCTGATAAAGATGAACTTATTTTTTTGATTGAAAAATATATAAGTGACAATTCTAGACTTAAAATAGTTTATGAGGATATTAGCGGAGAAAGAAAAGAACGATGGATACATCCATTACATATTTTTAAATATGGTGATAAAGTTTTTGTTACAGCTTTTTGCGAACTTAGAAATGATATAAGACATTTTGAAATAGAAAGAATAAAATTAATAAAAGAAAAACAATAAGTACAAAATATTTCCCTTTTTAGTGTTATAATACAGACAAGGGGGGATATTATGTATAAAGAAAAAAAGATATTTTTAGATTTCGATGGTGTTATTTTAGACTCCGAGCAAAGAATTGTTGACCTAAAAGATAAAAATCCAACATTGGACTGGGAAGAATTTTTTGCTAATATTGATTGGAAATGTTTGTATGAAACTTCTAGCGAAATAAATGAATCCTTAAAAGTAATAAAAGAATTACAAAGACAAAAGACACAACTATATATTTTGAGTAAGGTTCATACTCTATTAGAGGGGCAAACTAAGATTGATTTTTTTGAGAAAACATGGAATTGAAATTCCAATTCTTCTAACTCCACCACATATAAAGAAAAGTATGGTTTATTTACCAAATGATGGTTCTATATTAGTAGATGATAGTTATAAAAATATAGTTGACTGGAATCAAAATGGTGGCCATGGAATTTTATTTTTAAATGATGATATATTAGAAGATGAAGAAATGGAATTAATGAAAATAACTAAGGTTAAAAGTTTAAAATTTTTATTGAAATAAAGGTTGTGATATAAATGACAAAAATTATTGAAGAACAATTAATAAATAATTATAAAACTGCATTAAAACAAAAATATAATGCAGTATGTTTTGATATAGATGGAACTCTAACAGAAGAAAATTCAAAACATATTGATTATCGAGTAATTAAATTTATTGCTGATTTATTAAGACAAAAAGTTCCTATTGTATTTATTACTGGTAGAGGTGAAACTGGATTAAATGACATGGTAAATGAAATTGTTCCAGTATTAAAAAATGAATATGGTATTACTGACAAAGAGTTATCAAGAATGTATGCTTTATTAAATGATGGGGCAAGATTATTTAGAACAACTAAAGATAGTAATAAAATTTTTAATAATAGAGTATATCTATCTTCAGTAGAAACTTTAGATTCTTTAGAAAAGTTTAATACAGAAATCATTTCATATTTTGAGAAAACAAAACTTAGTGAGTATTGTAATATTACTTATTCTTACGATAATACTGATGGTAGGATTGTTAATATGCGTTTTAATTTAAATAGTGAAAATGAAAAAACAAATAAAAAGATTTATGAAATTATTAATGAATTAGTGTCTAAGGCTTCACCTTCTATTACTATAACTAGAGGATTGTATGAAGGAAAAACTAAAATTCAAATAGGGACTACAAAAAAAGATTTAGCTATAGAAACTGCGGAGAGATTGATAGGTGTTCCTAAAAATTCTATGTTAAGAATTGGTGATTGTGGAGATATAAATGGTAATGATTTTGAAATGTTGGATTGTGCGCAAGGTTTTAGCGTAAGAGAAACTAGCGATAAAAAAGATTGTTGTTTTCCAATTATTGATGATAATTATAATGTTTTAACGGGTGTAGAAGCAACTATATTATTATTAAAAAAAGCTAAAATTCTTCCTACTATTTGTTTGGAAAGCGCTAATGAAAAAGAGTATCGAAAAGGGTATGCGTTAGTTGAAAAAATGATTAATATTGGTAGACAACGACAATTAGAAAAATATAATGAAATTTTTAACGATGTTTTTAGTGAATACGGCGGGGTGGAAAATATATTTGATTCTGCTTCAGGAAGTATTAAAATACCTATGTATGAATGGGAACTAATTGATGATGAAAATCCCTTGAAAAATTTTTGGAATATTACTAAAAATGGTAATTTATCTTATTCGTTAAGAGATGATAATAATTTTTTGTTAAGAGGTTCTTCTACTTATTATTATTTTTTAGCAAATAGAATTAATACTTATGATGATATAACAGGGAAAGAAAAAGATTTTACTAGCTTAGAAAATGTATTAGACTGGCTGAGTAACTATAAAAAATTCTTAATAGATGCTATGTGTGCAACTAATCAAATTAATGATTTAAATGATATCTCTAACAAAAAAATGATACTAGGAATTTTAGATAATATAAGAAATATTTTACTTATAAATATGAATGAAACTTTATGTAACAATTATGGCGAAAATAGCGTTATATTAAATCTGGAAAAATTACCTGGAGATAACGAAATAAAAAAGATGTATGATACATTGGTAAAAGTTCATATTTCTATGATGGAAAGTTGTTTAAATCAAAAATATACTTTTAATATTCATGAGTTAAATGAAATTTTTGATCAAACAATTAATTTAATAGAATCTAAAGAAGGTATGCTGTTATCTAATGGTTCTAAAGAAAAAGATTATTCTAAAGATTTTAGAACTTATAGAGAAATTGATAATTTTGCCGAAAATTTTATTACTGTTTCATTAGTTAATGATAAAAATGGTGATGAAATATTTGGAATGTGCGGTTTGAGTTATGGTGGAATAGAATTACCAATTATTTATAAAGCGCTTAACAAAACAGCTACTGATATTCTATTGTTAAAATTTTCAAAAGGAATAAATGGATATGCAACGAAACATTCTGTTGAGGTTAGAAACTTTGATGTTTCAGATTATGGCGGTGTTACATTATTTGGATTTAATCCAAATAAAAAATATATTATAGCTGATGATAATTTATTAACTGCAAAAACAATGCAATTAGCATTTAATACTTTTTATGATTTAGGAATAAAAGCGCAAGGAGCATTAGTAGTAAGATATCCAAGCATTAATAGAGTAGGACAAATGTTTATGAAAAATCATGGCGCAGTAGATTTTAATTATTTCTTTGATTATATTCAAGGATTATGTTTCCCAAGTCCATATAGTTTTAGAGATGAACATGATGGCAACGAATATTTAGATTCATTAGGGATTTTTGATGTTAATCGAAGAAAGATAATAGAATGTTTGTATAAAAATCATGATTATAGTGAGCCAACTGAAGTTTCAAGGTTAAAAAGATGACAGTGAGGAGTTAATTATATGAAGGTAATAAGTATTGGAGATTTAGTGTTGGACTATGTTTATAAGGATAGTAAGTTATTAGGTGTAAATGGTGGAATGTCTTCACATAATATAATTGCTAATTTGGCCAGCATGGGTATAAATACTTCTGTTATTGGTGTGTGCGGCGATGACAGTGCTGGTGAAATTTCTATAAAGAGTTTAAATGATTTAAAGGTTGATACTACTAATATCCATAAACTAGATAATATAAATACTAGATGTTTTCATATTAACATGACAGCAAATGGATTTACTTCTAAAAAACGATGCCCTATTTGTAATAAAAAACATTGGTATGATGAAAGTAAAATTGTTATTAATGATGTATTAAAAAATATATCAAAAGAAGATATATTAGTATTAGATAATTTAAATAATATTAATAGTGAAATAATTAAAATGATAGAAAATAAAGTTATGCTTGACTTAGGTCAATATTATGATTTGGAAAAATATTCTAAAAATGATATAAAAGACATTTTTAAAAGGCAATTTGAAATAGTTAATTTAAATGAAAGAGTAGAAAAGTATATATTAAAATTATTTGATATCGAAAATATTTCTAAAATAATTAATTCTAAATTAATTGTAATAACAAGAGGGAATAAAGGTGCAGATTTTATTATTAACAACAAAAAAATACATAAAAAATTAAATGAAGTATCTAAAGAAGTTGACCCTAATGGGGCCGGTGATGCTTTCTTTTCAGTATTTATTTATGAATATTTACAAAATAATCAAATACTTAATGAAGATTATATTGATAATGCATTTAATAATGCTACGAAATTAACACAAAATGTAGTAAAACAAATTGGCGCTAGAGGACATTTACATAAATTATATAAAGTAAAACAAGATGATAATCTTTGTACATGTGAAAATTTTATTTTACATGAAAGAAAACTTCCTAAAAGATATACTATCAATGTTAATAATTTAGAAACTAGAATATTAAATGCTGTAAATAGCGATGCAAAAAACAAATTAAGTAAAATCTCATTTGAAAAATTAAATAATTGTATATTTATAGGTACTGGTGGATCATTTGCGGCTGCAAATTTTGCTTCTAAAGTAGTAAACGATTTATATGGTGTGAATACTTTTGCTGATTTACCTAGAAACATTAAATATAAAAATAATTCTAAGGTAGATAAGTGTTTTATGTTTTCATATTCGGGAACTACTAATGATTTATTAGTAGGTACAGAAAATATTGATAATAGTAAAAAAATAGTGATTACGAAAGGTGAAATATCTAAAGTATGTAAAAAAACAAATATTGATAAAGATAATATTATCTCATATCGTACACCTTCAAATAAGGGGAAAGAAAGAGGCTTTATATCATTTGAAGGTGTTATGGCACCAGCTAGTTTATTTTTAAATTTATATTTTGAAAAATTAAAACGAAACGATATAAATGAATTTATTATAGATTCTATATCTTATTGGAAATATTATTTTGATAGTTTATTCAAAGAAGATAAGAGGAATTTAAAAAGTATTTTTAGAAGAGGAAATATAATAAATATATTCCATGGAGATTTTACTTCTTCTGCGGCTATAGACTTAGAAAGCACATTTATAGAATCTGGGGTGTTTAATGTATTACTTCATGAAAAGAAAAATTTTTCTCATGGAAGATTTATAAATTATGAACATTTAAGTGGTAAAATGAATATTTACTTAAAAACAAAAAATGTATCATTATATGAAGAAAAGTTATTAAAATATTTATCTCAAGATAAAAATATTATTATTGAAAGTAGATATGATGGATTACTTGCAGAATATGATTTATTAATTGCAGTACAGTATTTTATTTATCATATTTCAAAATTATTAAATATAGATATATCAAAACCTAATTATAGTGAAGATGCTATGAAAATCTATTTTTATAAAGGTGATTTATAAAAATAGATATATTGTTGTATTTTTATATTTAAATAAAAAACAAGCCCGATTAAATAATTATCTTGCTTGTTTTTTACTTGAAATAATTGAGTGAAAGTGGTATAGTAACGCTTGTAGTTTGCTGTAATTTTGAAAGGAAAATAATTATGAACAATTTACAAATATTAAAAACGGTTAAACAAGGAATAGTCGATAGAGAAGGCAGCTTAGAATTAACTGGATATCCACATATAGATAAACCTTGGCTTAAATATTATGATGAAGATTTTTTACAAAGACCATTACCACAAGCAAGCATATATGATTATATGAAAGAAAGCTCTGAGCCATATCAGGAATATCCTGCAATAAGTTATTATGGTAATGAAATAACTTATGGACAGCTTTATGATAACATTGATAGTGCATCTAAAGTACTTACATCTTTAGGCGCTAGCGAAAATGATAGAATCTTGTATTTAATGCCAAATATTCCAGAAACTGCTTATTTATTTTATGGTGGTTCTAGAATAGGCGCAGTATCTGATTATGTTGATCCGAGACCAGATAGTTTAGATCTAAAGGTAAGTGCGAATAATATTTTAGAAATTTTCAAAACTGAAAAAGTAAAATATATTGTCGCATTAGATCAATGCTATTTAGGATTATTAAAACCAATTGAAAACGAACTTAAAGAATTAGGATTAGAAAACATAGTAATTGTTTCAGCGCAAGATTCTATGACGATTTCATCAAAATTAAAATATGCAAGTGAAAATATTAAATTTAATGGAATGGCAAATTTTATTCAAAAAAATAAACACATGAAACTTATACAAAAGGGTGTGAAAGAAGCAATACTAACTTCACCGATAGAAATACTAAATTATTCGGATTTACTATCAGATAATATTTATACAACTATTAATCAAACAACTATTAATCCAGATGATTTAGTAGTAATAACTCATACATCTGGGACTAGCGGAAGACCAAAACCAATTCCATTAACTCACAATAACTTAAACGCATTTGTACATCAAACATATGGTGCTAAAATGCCGTTTAAACCAGGTGATAGAGTTCTTCATATACTTCCTTATTTTGCTGCTTTTGGATTATCAAACGTGCTTCATACTGGATTATGCAGAGCCACTAATTTAATAGAAATACCAGAATTAGAATTAAATCATTTTGGAAAACTTGTAGTATCAAACAAAGCCAATATTGTACTTGGACCAGGTAGTTGGTATTTATCGTTTTTAAAAGACCAATTTTTACAAAATAAAGATTTATCGTTTATAAAATATATAACTTATGGCGGGGATTTAATGGCTTCAAAAGATGAAGAAGAAATAAATAATTTTTTAAGTGAACACGGTGCGAAATGTGTACTTTCAAAAGGTCATGGAATGAGTGAAGTCTCTGGTTGTTCATCAAATGCAACAGCCGATTTTAATGATTTAGGAACAATGGGAATTCCACTACCTCATACTACATATGGAGTAGTAGATCCTAAAACTAAAGAAACATTAAAATTTGAAGAAGATAAGGATTATATTGAAGGGGAATTAATAATTTCTTCAGAATGTATGACCAAAGGAATATTAGATGGTAAAACAATTGTAGAACATAAAGTATATGATGGTAGAGAGTTTATTTTAACTGGCGATATAGCTAGAATGAATAAAGATGGAAAACTAAGATTTATATCAAGATTAGGGAGAAATTTTGTTAGATTTGATGGTTGTAATATAAAACCAACTAAAATAGAAGAAGTTATTGAAGCATGTCCAGCAGTTAGATATTGTATTGTTTCTCCGTATTATGATGAAGAAAAATTTGGTAATTTAATTAAAGTTAATATAATACTAGAAGATGGTGTCATTCTAGATGAAAATGAAAAAATAACCTTTGTAGAAGAACTTCTAGAAAAATATTTTAAAACTTCTTCATTACCTTCAAGATATATTCCAAGTAAAGTATCATTTATTGATGAATTACCATTAACAAAAAACGGTAAAATTGATTATAAATCATTATCAAATCAAGAATTAACTGGTGATGAAATTAATATAAAAATAGATGAAACAAATATTGAGATAGGTAATATTGAAGTAACTGGTCCTATCAAAGTAAAAACTTTAAAAGGAATAAAATAAATATATTAAATTTGTGCTATAATCATTATAGCAGGAAGGGGCACAAATATGGCTAGTACACAAATAATAGTAAATATATATTCATTTATCATTTTATTAATTTTATCATTAGTATTTTTTAGTAAACAAAGAATGCGCCATGTAGAAGATAATACATATGCTAAAATATTATTAACGACAATTGGAACTTTATTGGTAGGTATAATTTTAGGAGCCTTAGTTTCACAAAATATCAATGATATTTTAACAATCGTGTTGAATAAAGTATATCTTATAGGTTTAACAGTTATAATAACTTTATTTTCATTTTATACATATAATGTTTTTAAAAAAGGACAGAATTTAGAAACAGTTAGATCATTTTATATTGTTCTTTATGTATTGAATTTTATAATAATTTTACTTGCTCCTTTAAATATAGAAATTAATGAAAATGGCGCAATACCAACTGGACTTGCGCTTTATTATACTTTCTCATATTTAACAATTATGTATATTGTAATGTTAATATTTTTAGTTATAGATAGAAAGAATTTAAAAAATCCAAAATATATTCCAATTATTTTAATAATAATTAGTTTTATTGTATTTGCTGGTGTATTTGCATTAGCCCCAACACTAAATTATCTTTTAAATCCGTTAATAGTTTCAATAATTTTAATAATGTATTTTACCATTGAAAATCCTGATATGAAAATGATGGAAGAACTTTATAAAAATAAAAGGATTATTGAAAATAATGCCGAAAGTACATCTAACTTTTTATTTAAATTATCACAGGACATGAAATCATCTGTTAATGAAATAACTTTGATTTCTTCAAAAAAATCTGATAATGATTTAATGAAAATTAATCTTTTAGGAAGAAATTTGAAACATATTATAGATGATAGTCTTGATGTTAGTTCCATGGATTCTAGTCCTTTGAAAATTTATAATTCCAAATATAATCCGAAAAATTTATTTGATGAAGTAAAAGCTGCTACAGAAAATAAATTAAATGGAAATGTAAAATTAGAATATAAATTATGTTCTAACATACCAGATTATGTTTGTGGTGATTCAATAAAACTAAAGCAAGTATTAACTTCAGTTTTAGATAATAGTATTAAATATACAAAAGACGGCTATATTTCTTTTGAGATAAATACTATTATTAAATATGATACGTGCAGATTTAATATTGATATTTCAGATAGTGGTAAGAGATTTAGCCTGGAAAAGGTAAATGAAATTTTAAGTTTTGATTTAACAAATGAAGAATCTAACTTTGATAAAAATGTTTTAAATTTGATTAAAGTTAGATCTATAGTTAATAAACTTGGTGGCTCTTTTATGATTAGAAGTGAAGAAAAAAAGGGTACTACTATAAATATTGTTTTAGATCAAAATATTTATGAAACTAATTTAAAAAATAAAGAAGTTAATCACGCATTAGCCCTTTATGAAAGTGCTTTAAATAAAGGTAATAATATAATGGTAGTAGATGATGATGTCAAAGAATTATCTTATATAAAAAATTATTTAGAAAATAGTGGAATGTGTGTAAGTAGTTCTTTATATGGAAAAGATGTTACTAAAAAAATAGAAGAAAATTATAAATTTGATTTAATAATATTAGATGATGAAACCAATACTGGTAGTGCTTTAAATATATTAGAGGAACTAAAGAAAATAGATAAGTTTAACATTCCCGTAATTGTTATGATAAATGATAATAAAGAATCTATTAAAAAACAATATTTAAAAGATGGTTTTACAGATATAATTAAAAAATCTGATTTAAAAAAGGAATTAGATAGAATTTTAAATAAGTAAATCTTTAAGGTTTACTTTTTTTAATTTATATAATATAATTATAACATATGTTATATAACGATAGTTATGATAGGAGGAAAGATATGCCACCGATAAGGAAAGTACAAAGAGAAGATATTGTTAATATATCTTTAGAAATACTAAAAAATGAAAGTATGGAAAGTTTAAATGCAAGAAGAATTGCTAAAGAACTTAATTGTTCAGTTCAACCAATATTTTATAATTTTGAAAATATGGATGATTTGAAAACGGCCGTTTTTAATAAAATATATAGTATATATCTTGAGTATATGAATAAAGGTTCTAAAGAGGAAAATGCATATAAAGGTATGGGACTTGCATATATTAGGTTTGCTAAAGATTATCCAAATTATTTTAAAACAATATTTATGAATAAAACTGACCTTACGCCAGATGTATTTATTGATAATGATGATATGGGTAATAATATTATAAAGTATGGAATGGAATTTACTGGTTTTGATTATGAAACGCAGAAAGATTTTCATTTAAAGGTTTGGATTTTTACACATGGTCTTGCTACTTTAGTGGCTACTAAAACAGTAAAAATTAGTGATGAAGAAGTAGAAAAATTACTAGAAGAAACAGTAATGGAAATGGTTACTGGAATAAAGAGAGGATAGAATATGAAAAATGTAATTGAAGTGAAAGATTTAACAAAAGAATATAAAAAATTAAAGGCAGTAGATGATTTATCTTTTGAAGTTAAAGAAGGGGAGATTTTAGGTTTACTTGGTCCTAATGGAAGTGGTAAATCAACAACAATAAATTGTATCTTGTCGCTACTTAATTTTCAGAAAGGCTCTATTAAAATATTTGGTAAGGAAATGAAACCTGATTCTTATGATTTGAAAAGACAAATTGGTGTCATCTTTCAAGAGGTGGCTGTCTTTGAAGAATTAACTGTATATGATAATGTTGATTATTTTTGTGGTTTATATATAAATGATAAAAAACTTAGAGAAAAATATGTTAATGAGGCTTTGGAGTTGGCCGGACTTTTAGATTATAAAAAGTTTTATCCTAAACAATTATCTGGCGGATTACTTAGAAGATTAAATATTGCCTGTGGTATTGCTCACAAACCAAAATTAATATTTTTAGATGAGCCAACAGTAGCCGTTGATCCACAAAGTAGAAATAATATTTTAGAAGGTATTAAAAAATTAAGAGATAATGGTGCTACTATAGTTTATACAACGCATTATATGGAAGAAGTAGAAATTCTTTGTGATAGAATTATCATTTTGGATAAGGGTAAAATTCTGGCTAGTGGGACAGCATCTGATTTAAAGGAATTATCTGAAATAGATGAGAAGATTACTGTAGAGATTAGTGAAATTGATGAGAGTATTTTAAATGAAATTAATAATTTAGAAAATGTAGATGACTTTACTTTTGAAATGAATGTACTTACTGTTAAATATAAAAAGGGCAAAAACAATTTAGGAGAGCTTATAAACTTTTTAAAGAAAAACAATGTAACTTATAATAAAATCTTTTCGGAAAGACCTACTTTGAATGATGTATTTTTAAGTTTAACTGGTAAGGAACTTAGAGATTAATGTTTTGGCACAATTTTAAGTATTCTTTAAAAGTTTTATTTAAGAGTAAGGTTTTAATTTTTTGGACGTTTGCCTTTCCAATTTTAATGGGAATTTTCTTTAACTTGGCTTTTTCTGATATTGAAAATAGTGAGAAGTTAGATGTTATAGATATTGCAGTTGTTAAAAGTGATGAGTTTGATAAAAATATTATTTTTAAGGAAGCCTTCAAAAATTTAAGTGATGGTGATGATAAACTTTTTGATATTGATTATACTAATTTAGATAAGGCTAAACAGTTACTTGAAGATGATAAGATTACTGGTTATTTAGTATTTAATGATGATATTAATATTGTAGTTTCTTCTAGTGGTATTAATGAGACTATTTTAAAATATGTGGTTAATGAAATTAGTAGTAATGCTGAGATGATTAATACTCTTGCTGCAAATGATATTAATAATGAGATAAAGAAGGGTAATTATAATATTAATTATGAAGAAATTTATGCTGGTGCTTATAAACTTGTAAGTAAAGATACGGCTAAACTTCATAATATTTCTAATAAGAATTTAAGTTATACAATGATTGAATATTACACTTTAATCGCAATGGCTTGTTTGTATGGTGGTATCTTATCTATGTATATTATTAATTATAAACTTGCTAATATGAATAGTGTTGGTAAGAGAACGGCTATTTCGCCAGTTCATAGAGGACAGATGCTTGTTAGTAGTTTGCTTGCTAGTTATGTAGTTCAGTTAATCGGCCTTGCTATTTTGTTTGTATTTACAATTTCCGTATTAAATGTTGATTATGGTGATAATCTGCCGATGATTATTTTGCTGGCTCTTGCTGGCTCACTTGCGGGTCTTTCACTTGGTGTAATAGTGGCTACTTTAATTAAGGCTAATGAAAATGCAAAGACTGGTATTTTGATTGCTATTACTATGCTTGGTTGTTTCTTATCTGGAATGATGGGTATTACGATGAAGTATATTGTTGATACAAATGTACCTTTAGTTAATATGATTAATCCTGCTAGTATGATTACTGATGGTTTTTATGCTTTATATTATTACAGTACTTTAGATAGATTTATTTTTGATATTGTTAGTTTACTTGTGTTTTCTATTTTGCTTATTTTTATTTCATATTTTGGTTTAAGGAGGCAGAAGTATGACAGTATTTAAATCATTTTGGAAAGTCCTTTTAAAGTATAAAGGAACGATTATTTTATATTCAATGATCTTAATTATCTTTGGGGCGATTAATATGTCTACTTCTGATAGTAGTGTTAATTTTGAAGATAGTAAGCCTGATGTTTTGATTATTAATGATGATAAAGGAAATAAAGTTTCTGATAATTTAGTTAAGTATATTGCTGATAATAGTAATGTTATTAACGGCCTTAAGGGTGAAGATGAAATTAATGATGCTTTATTTTATAGGAATGTAAATTATGTTATTTATATTCCTAAGGATTATGGAAAAGATATTATGGATGGCAAAAATCCTGAGATTGATATTAAGTCTACTGGTGATTATCAAGCAAGTTTAGCAGAAATGATGCTTAAGAGATATATTCAGGTTCAAAATATTTATAAGGCAAGTGTAAGTAATGAGGATGAGTTTATTAAACTTATTAATAATAATCTTTCTAAGGATGCAAGTATTGAAATTACTTCTAAATTAGATACTAATAAACTTTCTAATGTTTCTACATATTTTTCATTTGCTAGTTATAGTATTATGGCGGTAATAATTTTTATTATTTGTTTAGTATTATCTAGTTTTAAGGAAAAGACTGTTAATAAAAGAACAATTATTAGTAGTATGAATTATAAAAAATATAATAGGAATCTTTTATTTGCTAGTTTTGGTTATTCATTTATTTTGTGGGTATTTTTTATTGTTCTTGGAATTATTATGCTTGGTGATATTATGTTTACAAGTAGGGGACTTGTTTATATGCTTAATTCGTTTGTATTTACTATTTGTTGTTTAACGATTGCTTTATTTATAAGTACTCTTGTTACTAATAAAAACGCTGTTAATGGAATTGTTAATGTGGTAGCACTTGGATCTTCTTTCCTTTGCGGGGCTTTTGTGCCTGCCGAGTGGCTTCCTAATTCTGTTTTAACTTTCGCACATATACTTCCTACTTATTGGTATATTAATTCTAATGATTTACTTAAGACAATAGAGGTTATAGATTTTAGTAGTCTGCAGCCAATATTTATTAATATGTTAGTAGTTTTAGGCTTTTCTATATTATTTATTATTTTAAATAATATTATTTCTAAGTATAAACAAAAAGTTTCATAAGCAAATCTGAAAATGGTTTGCTTTTTTGATGGGAAAATTTTTGAAAATTAACAAAAAGTTATTGACAGCACTAACGAACATTTGTTACAATTAAAATGTAGTAAACATAATAAGTAAAGGGGGAATTAATATGTCAGAACTACAAACTTATAACGAAAGAACTTTTGAAGATATTAAACATATCGATGAATATGGTAACGAGTATTGGGAAGCAAGAGAACTGCAAGTGGTGTTAGAATATAAAGAATGGAGAAATTTCAAAAAGGTAATGGATAAAGCGATGATTGCTTGTAATGCTAGTAAAAACAATATGTTAGACCATTTTGTTGAGTTCAACAAAATCGTTGAAGCTGGGGCAACAACTAAAAAAGTTTTAGATTATAAACTATCTAGATATGCTTGTTATTTAATTGTTCAAAATGGTAATCCAAAAAAAGAAGTAATAGCGTTAGGTCAAACTTATTTTGCTATTCAAACTAGGAAACAGGAACTCACTGAAAAAGAATACTATTTACTAACAGAAGATGAGAAAAGATTTTACCAAAGAAATTTAACTAAGAAAGGAAATTATTCATTAAATAAAGCAGCTAAAAATGCTGGTGTTAAAAATTTTGATAAATTTCATAATGCTGGATATAAAGGTTTATATAATGGCGAAACTGCAAACGATATTGCTAGAAGAAAAGGTTTAAGATATAGGGAGGATATTTTAGATAATATGGGTAGTGAAGAATTAGCCGCTAATTTATTTCGCATTACACAAACTGAATCAAAGTTAAAAAGAGATAATATTAAAGGAGAAAACAAGGCAAATCAAACTCACTATAATATTGGTAAAAACATTAGAGATGTAATTGCTAAAAATGGTGGAACTATGCCTGAAGAATTACCAACGCCTGATAAAAGCTTGAAAGAATTAGAAAAAGAAAGTAAAAATAAACTTATGTTTAAGGATGAATAATTATTATTTATTTTAATTAAAAAACATATAATATTGTATGATAGTGTAATTTTTTAAAATTGACGTTATAGTAAAAATATGCTATAATTCAAAGAGTTAATGGCACATTATTCTAGTCAATTAATTTACTATGAAGACGGGATTAAACCACCGTTAAAGAGCATATCTGTGAAGCCTTTGGTGATTGCTTTATACGCCCAGTTTAGGGTGGTTGCTGGAGGATAGGATATTGGGCGCTCGTAATGGCATACGACAAACGACCCAATATTCGTGGAGACCTTTGCTTGTGGTAAGCCTATACGCGTATTTAGCTGATGGACTTATTACGACATTGGATTTGAACCTACTTTGTGGCGAAAGTTATGGGTAGTGTAGCTTGTCTTGCGTGAAAGTATTGGGATAAATGAACTGATTTAATTCTATGGCCAAAGAGTTAAATACTGCGTTTTGAAATTGCTTTTGCAAAAAAGAACTAATAGTAAATATTGGTGAGGAAATCTTCTAGAATGTTTCAATATAGGATTGCAGTGGATACTAAGTGGTAATCAAGTCATGCAATTGGCGACAATGCATTATTTTCTTTAAAGGGGAACCGCATACTTGGTAACGAGAATGTAGAAAATAGGGAAATCCTACTTGACCTAAGATTCAAAGTTTACTATATTGATGCCATTAATTTTTTTTGGAGGGATTTATGGGCTTTAGAGCAGAACTTAAAAATTTAAAAGTTCAAGATAAAAGAAAAGCAAAAGAAAAATCTGATAAAAAATGGATTACAACAATACTTATTATAACTTTTACAGTATCTATATGTATGTCATTTATATCAGAAATGACAATACCAAAAGCTAACATATTTATAGGTATAATAATAACGCTTATATTTATTTTTATTGGTGTTATATTTGACATAATAGGGGTTAGTGTGACAGCTGCAGATGAAAAAATATTTCATTCAATGAATTCACGAAAGGTAAAAGGTGCAAAGATAGCTGTTAAGTTTAAGAAAAATGCTGATAAAGTATCAAATTTTTGCTGCGATGTTATCGGTGATGTTTGCGGAGTAGTTTCAGGTACTGCGGCTGCATCAATTTCATTAATATTATCTAGTAATTTAAATACTAATGTATTTGTTACAACATTAATAGTAACAGGAATAATTGCTTCACTTACGATTGGTGGTAAAGCGATTGGTAAAAGTTATGCCATAAATAAAAGTGATGTTATACTATTTGAATTTTCAAAAATAGTTTCTTGTTTTTATAAAGAAAAGTAGCCTATTCAAAAGCAAATCTTTAATGATTTGTTTTTTGTGTTATAATGATAATAAAATGCACTTAAAAGTTGGTAGAATTTATTTGTCTTTTTTAATAAACTTAATAATGGAAAGGAGAAGTGTCTAATGAAATTTGGAGACAATTTAAAACAAATAAGAAGAAGTAAAAAAATATCTCAGGAAAAGCTTGCTGAAATATTAGGAGTATCTAGACAATCAATATCTAAATGGGAAACTGGTGAAAACTTTCCTAGTATGCAAAATATTATATGTTTGTGTGATATTTTTAAATGTAAAATTAATGATTTAGTTCATGAGGATTTTGTTGATATAGATTCATTAGACGAAGAAATTAAAATGAGTGTTGTTAAGTTTAAAAAAGAAAAACAAAAAAAGATGAAAATTATTAGTAAATTTATTTATGTACTTTCAAAGATTGGCGAAATTATGACTGAGGTTGGTATGGCTATATTAGTAGTTCTTGCAATTTCACTTCCATTTGTATTTAAAGATGTTAGCATTGATGGTTTTGAGTTAAAAGCGAATGATATTGTAATTGGTGATGTAACTAAAGCAGATGTATCAGTAGTAACTGATTATTTAAATAATCATACCAATACTGAAATAATTATCCATGCAGAAATAATTTTAATTAGTTTGATTGTATCATTATTTTTACTTAGAATGATTATGAATTATTTATACAAACTATTTAAAAACATTAATGAATGTGATACACCATTTACGATGGACAATGTCACATATATTAGAAAAATATCATTATATGTATTACTTTATATTATTGTTCCATATATTTTGGGTGTATTAACACAATTAATTATGGGTATTAATTTGAATGCCGAACTAGAACTTACAAGTATTGTTTTAGGACTAATTATTTTTAGTATATCTTATATTTTTGAATATGGGTATCAGATACAATTAGATTCTAAGGGAAAGATTTATGGTGATGAAAGTGAATAAAACTGAATTTATAAAAGAGTTACAAAAACAGTTAAATTATGATGAAGAAAAATGCATAATTATCAATGATATACTTGAAAATACTTTCTTAATAGGAAAGAAAAATAAAGAAATAATGATAAATGAGTTTGTAACTAAATTGAATGTGACAGAAATAGAAGCAAATAAAATTTATGAAACAGCTATGAATATATTATCTAAAGGAATAAAAGAAAAATTAAAACATCCTTTTAGAAGTAGAGATTAATTATAAAGTAGATTATAAAATCTGCTTTTTTCATGGTATAATTGGAATAGATAATAGTAATGAGTGGAGGAACATAAAATGAAAAAAGATTGGAAGGAAATAATAATATTTTTAATACAATTGTTTATGTTTTATATTTTCCCGTTATTCGCAGGGCAGGCAGATGCAATGGGAATGGTATTTTTAATTTTAGTAGTAACTTTTATCTTATCTATTGTTATTGCTAGCGTTTCAAAAGAAAAATGGAAATATTTTTATCCAATAATTGTATCAATCTTATTTATACCGTCAGTATTTATTTATTATAATGATTCAGCTTTAATTCACACAGTGTGGTATTTTGTAGATTCTGCTGCCGGCTTATTAATAGGAACAATTATTTATAAAATAACTAATAAATAATAATTTGAAGGTGATGTTATGGCGAAAAATAAAATATTAGAAATTAAAAATTTAACTAAATATTATGGCAAGGTTTTAGGGGTAAAAGATTTATCTCTTACTCTTTATGAAGGTGAAGTATTTGGCTTTATTGGACCTAATGGGGCAGGAAAATCAACCACAATAAGATCAATTATGAATCTTATTAACAAAACTGGAGGTTGTGTTTTACTAAATGGTGAAGAATTAGATAAAGATAATATTTCATTAAAAGAATTAATAGGTTATTTACCAAGTGAAATTCATTTATATGAAGATTTAAATGTTAAAGAAATGCTTGATTATCACGAAAAGTTTTATAAAAAAGACTGCCATAAAAGAAGAAAAGAATTAGTAAAGAAACTAAAATTAAATGAATCAAAAAAAATAGAAGAATTATCTTTAGGTAATTTAAAAAAATTAGGAATAGTTCTAGCCTTTATGCATGAACCTAAATTACTTATATTAGATGAGCCAACAAGCGGATTAGATCCTATTATGCAGCAAACTTTCTACGATTTACTAGAAGAAGAAAAAGAAAAGGGAACAACAATATTTTATTCAACACATATATTAAGTGAAATTTCAAAAGTTTGTGACCGCGTTGGAATAATAAAAGAAGGTAAATTAATAAATGTCGAAACAATGGAAGAAATGCAAAAGAAAAATTTAACTTTTGTTACAGTAAAATCTAATGAAAATGAAAAAATTATAAATGATTTAAAACTAGATATTAAAGAATCTAATGATATAATCAGATTTAAAAACGAATTATCTTCCGATAAGCTTATAAAATCACTTTCAAAATATAAAATAGATAAAATATTAATAGAAGAAGCTACGTTAGAAGATATATTTATGCACTATTATAGATAGGAGAAAAGTATGTTTAAAAGAGAAATGAAGTTAAATTTTAAAAGTTTTTTAATATGGTTACTTTTATTAATTGGAATTTTTACAGTAGCCTTTTTGATATATCCTTCTATTATTAATAGTGATAATATTAAAATGATGGACGAAATGATGGAAATGTTTCCAAAAGAAGTATTAGCCGCATTTAATATGGATATTTCTTCTATTAATAGTGTTTTTGGATGGTTAAAGTCAGAAGGATTTGTATTTGTATTATTACTAACAGGATGTTATGCAGGCATTCTTGGTTCTAATATTTTGTTAAAAGAAGAAAGTGATAAAACTATTGAATATTTAAATAGTTTACCTATTAAACGAAATACTATTGTCCTAACTAAAGTTTTAGCAGGATTATTATATATAGTTTTAATGGTTGTTATTCTTGGCATATTTAATTATATAGGGTTATTATTAAGTGGGGATTTTGACAAAAAAATGTATATTTTACTTAGTATTACACCATTATTTTCTTCGGTAGTAATATATTTTGGTTGTATGTTTTTATCAACATTTACGCATAAAACTAAAAAGATGTTAGGTATTAGTTTAGGTATTGTTTTAATTAGCTATGTACTTCAAATATTATCTTCGCTTGCAGAAACAACTGAATTTTTAAAATATTTTTCAGTGTTTACACTTGCTGATATTAGAAATGTAATAACTGATGTGGCTATTAATCCAGTAATGATGTTACTTAGTGTAGGCCTATCAATTTTATTCTTAATATTAACTTTAATTCATTATAATAAAAAAGAGTTAGTATAACATAAAGTAGATTATAAAATCTGCTTTTTTCATGGTATAATAGGGATAAATAATAGTAAATTGCAAGGGAGATGAATTTATGAATTTAAAAAGACTGACATTGGAAGAATATCAAAAAAAATAACTAAATCATATTTGGAAGAATGCTTGGAAAATGGGACTGCTGAATATTATGTTGTTAATTATAATGGAGAAGAGCATCAATTTTTCTTTTATAAGCATAATTGTGTAGCCGATATTTGCGTTGAAGAAAAGTCTTCAAATAGTTTGTTTGATTATGCAGAAGCAATGAATGAAGTTTTCTCTTTTTTAAAGAAAAAAGGTTTTAAGACAATCAGAATAACTTTGTCAAATGACTTCTTTGTTGAAAGAAATGACTTAGCTAGAGAATACGGTTTCAAAGAAGTTGGAAGAGAAAAAATTGCAGAAAGAAACTTTATTCATTATGAAAGGAAATTGTAAAATTGCAATTTATAAAGGAGATTAAGTAATATGCATAAGGAAACGTTATTATCCAATATAGATAAACTCCACACTACTGAATTAGGTGTTTTAAGAATAAAGAAGAACTTAAAACTAGATACTGATGATGTAGTAGGATACCTTAAAAATAAAATATTAGATAAAAATTGTTATATATATAAACAAGGCAAGAATTGGTACTGCGAAATAGATAATATAAAAATAACTATCAATTCATATAGTTATACAATTATAACCGCACATTTTATTTAATATGAAAAGGAGAATTAATATGGCTTTTGATTATAAAAAAGAATATAAGGAATTTTATATGCCTAAAAACAAACCTAGTATTGTAACAGTTCCTAAAATGAATTATATTGCTGTAAGAGGAAAAGGTAATCCAAACGATGAAGATAGTGAATATAAAAAGTCAATTGGATTATTATATGCAATTGCATTTACAATTAAAATGTCATATAAAGGAAACTATAATATAGATGGGTATTTCCAGTATGTTGTTCCACCTTTAGAAGGGTTTTGGTGGCAAGATAATACTGAGGGCATTGATTATAACAGAAAAGATGACATGCAGTTTATTTCTATTATCAGACTTCCAGATTTTGTCACTAAAAAAGATTTTGATTGGGCGATAGAAGAAGCAACTAAAAAGAAAAACACTGATTTTTCTAAAGTGGAATTTTTAACTTACGACGAAGGACTATGCGTACAATGCATGCATATTGGTTCTTATGATGATGAGCCAGCTACTATTAATTTAATGCATAAATTTATGGAAGAAAACGGATATGAACTTGATATAACAAATACTAGATTTCATCATGAGATTTATTTAAGTGATCCAAGAAGATGTGATGTAAGCAAATTAAAAACAGTTGTTAGACATCCAATTAAAAAGATTAATGGATAGTGATAGTTATATGAAAACAGATTTAAGGAAAATACCTGGTGTTGGCGAAAGAACAAGAGAGTCTTTAATTAATATTGGTATCAGATGTGTTGAAGATTTAAAGGGTAAAGATCCTTTAGAGCTTTATGAAATGGACTGTAAAGAAAAAGGTTTTAAAGAAGATAGATGCCAATTATATTTATTTAGAATGGCTGTATATTATGCTGAAAATGAAGTACATGATAAAGAAAAATTAAAATGGTGGTATTGGAAAGATTAAATATGTACACATTTTTAAATAAATATGATAATATATTATATGGTTTATGGTAGCTTCCCATTAATATAGTTCCGTTAGGAGGTTTATTATGAATAATGAACATTGTCCTTGTTGTCCAAACAATTGTCATAAAGATAATTTAAAATGTGGACGTGGGCACGATTATTTTAGTAGTGATAATAGTGATTCTAAATTAAATAATTTGGAAGATGAAGTTATTGCTGACTTAAGAAGATGTGGACATATGCTACATCATCATGGTGAGTTACAAATTGACAATATTTCAGAAGAAGAATTAAAAACACTACATGAATTATTATCAAAAATTTTATAATAATTTTAATTAAAGGCTAGCTACTTATAGCTGGCTTTTTGCTTACAAAAGTGTAAGGTTATAATTCAAAATTTTGTTGTATAATAAATTTGGAAGGTGGTTAGTATGAATTACATGTCAAGTATTAATGCAGCGGTGCTTATTTTTCCTTTTATTGCACTATTAATTACAATGCCTTTTATATTAAGTCAGTATCACAAATATGGTTCGGTTTCATTTTTTAAATCAGTAATAATTTATTTATTTGTATTTTATTTGTTATGTGCTTATTTTTTAGTTATTTTGCCACTTCCTAAAATAAGTGAGGTAGCTATGATGACAAGCCCAAGAACACAATTAATTCCGTTTGATTTTGTAATAGATTTTATTAAAAATTCTTCTTTCGATATTACGAATATTCATACTTATTTGAAGGCTTTAAAGGAATCATATTTTTATGTACCAATATTTAATATTTTACTGACATTACCTTTTGGAATGTTTTTAAGATATTATTTTAAATGTGATTTAACAAAAGTTATTGTTTATACTTTTTTACTTAGTTTATTTTTTGAATTAACACAGCTTAGCGGATTATATTTTATTTATCCAAGAGGTTATAGATTATTTGATGTTGATGATTTAATTTTAAATACTTTAGGTGGAGTTGTAGGCTATTTAATGTGCAAACCTTTTATGAAAATACTTCCTAAAATAGATGAAGTTAATGAAGATGCGATGGAAAAGGGAATGAAAATTTCAGGGTTTAGAAGAATAAACGCACTTTTCCTTGATTTATTTATATTTTTAATAATAGAGATTTTAGTAATTATAACTTTTGGGGATCATATTTATTTAAATCTAGGTGTGGCATTTATGTATTATTTTGTAATTCCACTATTTTTAGGCACAAGCACACCAGCTAAGAAATTTTTAAATATTGCAGTTTTAGATTATAATAATAAAAAGAATATTCCAAGATTATTTTTAAGAAAATTTTTGATAATTTTTATTTATTTTGTTATTCCAATTATTATATTTGAAACCTTAACATTAATTCAAAACGATTATGTTAGGGAATTTGGTGGATTAATAATTTTACTTGGTTTATTTTTATTCTATTTTATTTCAGTTATAAAATATTTGTTTACAGGCAAAGAAATGTTGTATGAAAAATTAAGTAAAACTAGACTAGTAAGTACAATTAAGCCTAACTCAAGTGATGTTTCGTGTACAAATTAGCTTTGACATTATATAGTTGTAGTGAAAGGAGAAATTTTATGAATCAAGAAAAAATAGGAAAGTTTATTGCTTTAAGACGTAAAGAAATGAATTTAACACAAGCTGATTTGGCTGAAAGGTTAGGAGTTACTGATAGATCTATTTCAAACTGGGAAAATGGTAAATGCATGCCTGATTATTCTTTATTAATTCCTTTAAGCAAAGAGCTTGATGTTTCAGTTAATGATTTAATTAGTGGTGAAATACTTGATAAAAATAATTACGAAAAAAAATGTGATGAAAATATTATTAATGTAATAGGGGAGCAAGAAAGAAGACTAAATAAAAGAAATATGATTATTGGTTTTGTTATTTTTGTTATTGGATTTTTAATTATGCTGTCTGCAATAATGATATTTCCTTCAGAAAGTAGTTGGAGTTCTATATATTCTATATTTGGAGCTATTGTTACAACTATAGGTTTCACACTTATTTTTAGGAAACTTAATTTTAGATATAGAATAGCTTTTTTATTCATTTTAATTGCTTTTCTATTTTTGATAGATTTTGTGAATGTCAAATTAAATAGTAAGGCTCCAATGTTTTCGATGTATACAACAACTATAGATGATACAATTTTATATGATACACCTTTTTATGATGTTTATAGATGCAGGAAAAATAGTAAAGATGAATATTATGTAATTGTTTCTAATCATGAGTATGATGAAAAGTATATTATGAATTTTTGTAAGACAAATCATTAGGTTTGTCTTTTTAACTTTTTTCTAGTAAAATTATAGTAGGGTGAAGAATATGTTGGATGAAATAAAAAAATTACCTAAGGTAGAATTACATTTACATTTAGATGGTTCTGTTTCTAAAGAGCTGGCAAGTAAATTATCAGGTTTATCAGAAGATGAAGTATTATCTAAAATGGCCGCACCTTCAAAATGTGAAAATCTAAGTGAATATTTAACTAGATTTGATTTACCTATTAGTTTAATGCAGACTAAAGAAAATCTTTATTTAATCGCAAAAGATTTAGTGGATAGACTTGAAAAAGAATCTATTATTTATGCGGAAATTCGTTTCGCACCAATGTTTCATACAAAAGAAGGACTTTCTTACTCTGAAATTATAGAATCGGTGTTAGAGGGTTTAAAAACAAATTCTAATGTTAATACTAATTTAATTTTGTGTATGATGAGAGGAATGAGCATAGAAGATAATTTGAAAACATTAGACTGTGCTTATGAATATTTAAATAAAGGAGTGTGCGGGGTTGATTTAGCAGGCTCTGAAGATAAATATCCATTAGAATTATATACAGAACTTTTTAAAGCTGCGAAAAAGAGAAATATTCCTTTTACTATTCACGCAGGGGAAAATGGTCCAGCTAGTGAGATTAAAAAAGCAATAGAACTGGGCGCAAAAAGAATTGGCCATGGAACATCGGCTATAGGTAGTGAAGAAGTACTTGATTTAATTAGAAAAAATGAAATTTTATTAGAAATTTGTCCGACTAGTAATGTTCAGACAAATGCGGTTAGTACATATGATAAACATCCGATATATGAATTTTATAAAAAAAGAATACTATTTAATATTAATACAGATAATACTACAGTATCTAATATTACTCTTAATGATGAGTATTTGAAATTATATAATACTTTTAATTTTGAAACCCATGATTATATAAAAATGAATGAAGATGCGGTAAAACATTCCTTTGCTAGTGATAATTTAAAAGAAAAATTGTTAGATGTTTTAAAAGAGTATAATAATTTGTAAACTAAGGTTTTTACAGTAATAGTTTTCTTGACAATGAGCCTTGATAATATATATAATCATAATAGAGGTGAAATAGATGAATAGAAAAGGATTTACATTAGTTGAAGTGCTGGCAGTGGTTGTGATTCTTGGGATAATTGGAGTTATAACGGTCCCTTTTATTATGAATATTATTAACAAATCTAAAAGAGACACTTTTGTAGATTCTTCTAGGTTTTTAGTTAAGGCAGCTAGTCAATATCGTAGCAATGCAATAATGAATCATACAGATAGGACTTTAAATATTAATTTTGCAAAGGATAAATGTCCTTTAGAGGTTTCTGGACAATTACCTGATTCAGGAAATTTGAAAATGGATGAAAATGGGAATGTTGAGCTTAGAATTTGGAGTGATAAAGCGGGAATATGCGTGGGAAAGAATCTTAATTCTAGTGAAGTAAAAATTATAGATATAGATAAAAATGGTTGTCATTTATAAAATGATATTTTGAAAGTGAGATAGAAAATGAATAATAATTTAAAGATACCTAATCATGTAGCTATTATTGTTGATGGAAATGGTAGATGGGCTATTGAAAAAGGTTTAAATCGTAGTAAGGGTCATGAAGCCGGATTTATAAATCTGCAAAAACTAACAGTTTATATGTATTCTAAAGGTGTGAAATATATAAGTGCATATTTATTTTCGACTGAAAATTTTAAACGTAGTGAAAAAGAAGTAAATTTTTTAATGAATTTGTTAACGGGCAAATTAAAAGAAATTTTAGATTTTTGTCATCATGAAAAAATTCATGCGTTCTTTTCTGGCAGAAAAGATAAACTTAGTAATAAAGTAATAGAAGCTATGAATAAAATAGAACAAGAAACTAATAAATATAAAGATAGATATTTTAATATTTGTTTTAACTATGGTGGCCATGCAGAAATAGTTGATGCAACTAAAAAAATAGTTCAGGATGTAGAAAATGGTAAATTAGATATTGATTTATTAGATGAAAATATTTATTCAAAATATTTATATCGTGATTTACCACCTGTAGATTTAATGATTAGAACGAGTGGGGAAAAAAGAATAAGTAACTTTCTATTATGGCAATGTTCATATGCTGAATTTTATTTTGTAGATACTTATTTTCCAGATTTTAAAGAAAAAGAATTTGATCTTGCTTTAGAAGATTATACAAAAAGAGATCGTAGATTTGGAGGAATCGATTATGACAAAAAGAGTAATTAGTGCGATAGTGGCATTATTAATTTTAGTGCCAATTATATTAAAAGGTGGATGGATTTTTAATTTTGCAGCTTATATCATTTCTTTACTTTGTTTAAAAGAATTTATAGATGCTAAAAGTAAGAAAAAACCAGTACCATTTATTATGGGACTTATGGCTTATATATTTATATCACTAATAATTTTGGTGGATGTAACTTCATCATCAACTTTATTTAGTTTAGACTTTCGTGTTATAGCTGCACTTTTTATTGCTTTTTTACTACCTGTAGTTTTATATCACGATCAAAAGAAATATAGTATTACTGATGCATTTTATATGTTAGGTGGAGTATTATTTTTAGGTATATCTATGGCGTTATTAATTATGCTTAGATATATCGATTTAAAAATATTTGTTTTCTTATTTACAATAACTATTACGACTGATATTTTTGCTTATTTAACAGGAATGCTTATTGGTAAACATAAATTACTTCCGGAAATTTCCCCTAAGAAAACATGGGAAGGTTTAATAGGTGGAACTATAATGGGCGTATTTGTAAGTAGTATGTTTTATTTAACTTGTATTGATCCAAATATTTCTATTTTAGTTTTACTTGCTAGCTGTACGTTCCTATCACTACTTGGACAATTTGGTGATTTGGTTTTCTCAGCTATGAAACGCTATTTTGGAATTAAGGATTTTTCTGGTATTATGCCTGGACATGGTGGGGTGCTAGATAGATTAGATAGTATTATATTTGTTGTACTTGGATTTATATTTTTTATAAATATTTTATAGGAGGCTGAAATGACATTATTATATTTTATTATCATACTAGGTGTAATTATATTTATTCATGAACTTGGACATTTTATATTTGCTAAAAAGTCAGGAATATATGTTTATGAATTTTCGCTTGGTATGGGACCTAGAATTTTCAAATTCAATCGTAAAAATGATGAAACGGATTACTGTTTAAGATTATTCCCAATTGGTGGATTTGTCCAAATGGCTGGTGAAGAAATCAATGATGATGAATATGTACCAAAGGATAAGAAATTTTCTAGCAAAACTTTCTGGCAAAAATTTATGACAGTTATTGCGGGGATTATGATGAATTTCCTTTTGGCTATCATTTTATTATTTATCGTTGGACTGATTAATGGAGCACCGCAAAATAAGGCAATAGTTGGAACTATTGATCCTAATTATCCTGCATATACATCAGGACTTCAAGATGGAGATAAAATTTTAAAAGTAAATGGTAGAAATGCGAATACTACTGATAAATTAACTTTACAGCTTCAAGTTTTCCAAGGTGAGAATATCGATATGGAAGTTGAAAGAAATGGGGCGGTTAAAACTATAAAACTTACTCCAAAAGAAGACGAAGTAGATGGGCAAAAAACATATCGTTATGGTTTCCAAATAGAAGATGAAGTTGAGTATGGCTTTTTCCCAGCTTTAAAATATGCATTTACAAAAACATTTAGTTTAATTCATCAAATGATATTTATAATTTGGTATTTAATTACTGGACAATTAGAACTGGGTTCATTAGCTGGTCCTGTTGGTATTTATAGTGTGGTTGGAAGCGCTGCTTCAAGTGGTTTAGTTTCACTTTTATATTTGACTGCTTATATTAGTATCAACGTTGGATTTATTAATTTACTTCCAATTCCAGCATTTGATGGAGGAAGATTATTATTCTTAATCATTGAGAAAATTAAGGGTAGTCCAGTAGATCCTAAGTTAGAAAATACAATTCATACAATTGGATTCTTCTTACTCATGGCATTAATGATTTTGATTACATATAATGATGTAATAAGACTTATAAAATAGGAGTATCGAACTCCTTTTTTTATTGGAAATTATATGTTATAATTAGGTAAATGGAGGTTTAATAATGAAAAGAGATTTTAGTTATGATGAGATAGATTCATTAGTAAATGCTTTTAGTGAAGAAGAATTTAGTATGCTTAAAGAAGCCATCAATGAAAGAAATTTGGAAGAGTACGGTGTAGGTATAGGCGAAATCGATCTTGATAATAGAGTTGTTGATACTAGTAAAAATAGAAATCTAGAGGAAAAGTCTACTACTAGTTTCATGCCAAGTGCACCAAAAATATTTTATATAAGATCTAATGGTAGAATTGGGAAACGTTAATAAAAAAATTTTATAGAAATATAATATTTATATCAATTTTCCTTTTTAGGGTATAATATGTTATTCAATTTGGTAAATTTGCTTAAGGCGAATTTACCTTTTTTGTATTGGAAAAATATGCGAAAATACCAAATTTGTTATTTGACTATTATAATGCAATAGTTTAAATTATTTTCTCGTGGAAATATTGTAACCGCTATCGGTGCTTGCCTTTCAGTTCAGGGGGTTCTCTGAAGGGAGGCGATGTTTATGAGTAAGAAAGATTTTTTAATCGTAGTATTACTGATAATCATTATTTTGTTAATTAGTCTTCTTTGGAAGTTTATTTAATAAAAAAAGGCACCTAAGTCTTAGACTTAAGTGCTTACAAAAAAACAATTTGGCAAGCATTGATATGTTACAATGTTTCCCATTACTTAATTTATAACATATTTACACAAAAAATACAATATGTTTTATAAATCTTTTAATAAACATGGTATAATGAAATAGTAAAGGAATGGTGGAAATGCTTAAGGTAGATAACATAACAAAATACTATGGTGATTTTCCTGCAGTTAATGGTTTATCATTTGAAGTTAAACCAGGAGAAATTTTTGGCCTTTTAGGTGTTAACGGTGCAGGGAAAACAACGACATTTAGAATGATAATTGGACTTTTAGATCCAACCAGTGGAGAAGTTACTTTAGATGGTAAAAAAATAGATTATAGTGTTACTGATACAATTGGTTTTTTAACTGAAGAACGTAGTTTACTTACCAAAATGACAGTTAGAGAGCAATGTCATTATTATGGTGTTTTAAAAGGAATGACTGAAAAAGAAGTAGATGAAAGACTTGATTATTTACTTGATAAATTTGGTATTAGTGGTTATAAAGATAAAAAAATAAAAGAACTTTCTAAAGGTAATCAACAAAAAATTCAGTTTATAACTGCTTTACTTAATAATCCAAGACTACTTATATTGGATGAACCTTTTTCTGGCTTAGACCCATTTAATGTTGAATTATTTAAAAATGAAATTAAAGAAATGGCTGAAAAGGGAAGTATGATTATTTTTTCATCTCATCGTATGGAACATGTTGAACTATTTTGTAAAAAAATTGTTGTTTTAAAAGATGGAAAAGATGTTTTAAGTGGTGATTTAAAGGATATTAAAAAAGAATATCGTAAGAAAAATATTTTAGTTAAAGCTGATATTGATGTAGACAAAATAAAAAGTATCGATGGTGTTCTTGATATTATTGTTAAACCTGATGAATATGAAATTAAAATTGCTGACGAAAGTATTGAAGAAAAAGTATTTAAAGAAGTTAGCAAGTGTAAAAACGTTACTAAGTTTGCGGTTGAAGAACCATCTTTAAATGAAATATTTATTGATAAGGTAGGTGAAAATTATGAAAACTAAACTTTGGTATTTAGTTAAAGTAAGCCTAGGCCGTAAGATAAAAACTAAATGGTTTGTGGTTGCGAATATACTTTTATTAATTTTAATTGCTGGACTTATTAATATTGATAGTGTTATTAAGATGTTTGGTGGCGATTTTAACGAAAAACAAGTTGTGTATGTTATAGATAAATCTAATAAAAGTTATGATATTTTGAAATCGCAAAATGACAATTATTCTTCTTTATTTAATAGTGAAGATGAGTCTAACTTTGAAATTAAAAAAACTAATAAAGATCCTAAAAAGTTATTAGCTGAAAAAGATAATAAAGATGCATGGGTTTTAGTATTTGAAAATAGTGATGAAAATGTTTTAAATGTTAAATTAATTTCAGATGGTTTTATTAATACAACTGATTATGCCCAAATTAGTACGCTGGTTAATAATACTAAAAGTACGGTAGCTTTATCAGAAACTAATATAGATCCTAATGAACTTGCGAAAATAAGTGCGCCAGTTAAAATCGAAAGGGAAGTATTAGATGAAAACAAAAAAAGTGAAGATGAAAATATGCAGATGATTATCTCAACTGTTTTCCCAATTTTCATTTTACCTTTCTTTGCTTTAACGATATTTTTAGTTCAAATGATTGGGGCAGAAGTAAATGATGAAAAGACTACTAGGGGTATGGAAATAATTATTTCTAATGTATCTCCTAAAGTTCATTTACTTTCTAAAGTGATTTCAAGCAATTTATTTGTAATTATTCAGGGTATTTTATTAGTCTTGTTTGCATTTATTGGAGTTGGACTTAGAGTGGCTTTAGGAACTTTTGATGCTTCAAAAGCCCTTAGTATTGGTAATTTAGATATTGGTTCAACTTTATCTAATTTCTTGACTAGTGAAATAGCCAGTCAATTAGTTTATATAATTCCTTTAACTTTATTAATGATGGTTTTAACTTTTATTGCCTATTCATTATTAGCTGGAGTTTTAGCTTCTATGACTACTAACATTGAAGATTTTCAACAATTACAAACGCCAATTATGATTATTTCATTATTAGGTTATTATTTAGCAATGATGGCTGGAGTATTTGAAGGTTCATTATTTATTAAGATATTTGCTTTTATTCCATTTATTTCGGCTATACTTGCTCCTTGTTTACTCGTTTTAGGGCAGTTTAGTTTATTTGAATTTGTAATTGCGATTATATTAGTTATATTTATAATCTTCTTACTTGTTAAGTATGGATTTAGAATTTATAAACAAGGTATTTTAAATTATTCTTCTAAAGGCTTATGGAAGAAAATGTTTAAGGCTTTAAAAAGTAAGTAGTAATACTTACTTTTATGCGAGGGTGGCGGAATGGTAGACGCGCTACTTTGAGGGGGTAGTGGAGGAAACTCTGTGAGGGTTCAAATCCCTTTCCTCGCACCATTTATTTTGTGATAAACTATTATGTGTATGAAAGAAGGTAAAAAATGAAAATTTGTAAGTGTAATATTTGCGGAAATGTGATTGAAGTATTAGATGATAATGGTGGGCAGTTAGTGTGCTGCGGTGAAGAAATGGAGCTTATGGTTCCTGAAGCTAGTGATGGTGCTAGGGAAAAGCATGTACCAGTTATTACTAAAGATGGTGATGAAATTATAGTTTCAGTTGGTAGTGTAAAACATCCAATGGATGATGATCATTATATTAATTGGATTGCTCTTGAAAACGATGGTATAGTTACACGTGTTAATTTAAATCCAAGTGATGAGCCAGAAGCTAGATTTCCTTATGTAAAAGGAAGTATTGTTTATGCTTACTGTGATAAACATGGTTTATGGAAAGCTATAGTAGAATAAGCTTTCTTTTATGCCGAAATAGCTCAGTCGGTAGAGCAACCGTCTCGTAATCGGTAGGTCGCAGGTTCGATTCCTGTTTTCGGCACCATTTAAAAACAACTCGAATTTATTTTCGAGTTTTTATATAAAATCATTTGTTAAATAAACGAAATATAGTGTATAATTATAAGAGGTGATAATATGGCAGTAATTAAAGTAATGGATGAAATACTTTCAAATAAAATAGCCGCTGGAGAAGTTGTTGAAAGATGTGCTTCTGTGGTTAAGGAACTAGTAGAAAATAGTATTGATGCAGGTGCTACTGAAATAAAAGTTGAACTTCAGGATGCAGGTACTAAAGAAATAAAAGTTATTGATAACGGAAAAGGTATGGATGAAGATGATGCAGTTTTATCTTTTTCTAGACATGCGACTAGTAAAATAACTGATGAGGAAGATTTATTTAGACTTACAACTTTAGGTTTTAGAGGGGAAGCTCTTGCGTCTATTGCTTCTGTTTCTAAGGTGGATTTGAAAACTAGTACTGGTGAACTTGGAACTCATGTTATTATAAATGGCGGAAAAATTGAAACTGTAGAGAAGGGTGACGCTAGAAAAGGAACTATTATTATAGTTAGTGAACTATTTTATAATACGCCTGCTCGTCTTAAACATATGAAAAGTTTATATACAGAACTTGCTAGTATAACTGATTATATGAATAAACTATCTTTATCAAGACCGGATATTAGATTTTCTTTATCTAATAATGATAATTTAATTTTACAGACTGATGGTAGTGATAATACATTAAAAACCATTAAAAATATTTATGGTAGTGATGTAGCTAGAAAGATGCTTGAAATAAACGGGGAGAATGCGGACTATGAAATTCATGGTTATATTTCTTCACCAGAAGTTCATAGATCTAGCCGTAATAATATGATTACTTTGGTTAACGGAAGAATTGTTAGGAATTTAGATATTAATCGAACTATTAATGATAGTTATCATTCTTATAAACCTGATAATAGATATCCAATAACTGTTATTCATATTACAGTTGATCCTAGTGTAATAGATGTTAATATTCATCCAACTAAAATGGATATTAAATTTAGTAAAATGGATACATTATTAGAACTTATAAAAGAAAGTATTTTTAAGGTTATAAGTACTAAAAATTTAATTCCTGAAGTTGTTATTAGGGATCCTAAACCTAAATATGAAGAAATGACTTTAAATTTAACTAGAGACGAAAGTGATATTAAAGAACCTAGTGTTAAAGAAGAGTTGAATTTAGAACCTAAAGAATTAATTGTAAATAATTTTTATTTTGATGATGATAAAGAAGAAACTGTAACTTATGAAGTAGATACAACTGGCGATGTGGTTATGGAAAATGTAGAATCTTATAATCAATATGATGAGGACTCAATGCCAGAAATGTATCCTGTCGGTTTAGTACATGGAACTTATATTATTTGTCAAAATGAAAGAGGCATGTATATTATCGACCAGCACGCCGCTAAAGAAAGATGTAATTATGAATTATTTAAAAAACAAATGGGAAATCCTAATGTAGCTTCAACACCTATGTTATTTCCAGTGACTATTGAACTTTCTAATACTGAATTTATGATTTTAAAAGAGAATATGCATATTTTAAGAGATTTAAAATTTAACATTGAAGAATTTGGGATTAATTCAGTTATTATTAAAGAACATCCAGCTTGGCTTAATGGTGATATTGAAGATACAATTAGAAAAATAATTGAAATTGTAATTGCAACTGAAAAGAATTTTGATATTGAAAAATTCAATGAAAAAGTGGCAACTATGATGAGCTGTAAACAAGCCATTAAAGCTAACATGAATATTACGATGGAGGAAATGGAAGCTTTAGTTAGCGATTTAAGAAAATGTAAAAACCCATATAACTGTCCTCATGGAAGACCAACAACTATTTTCTATTCAAATTATGATATGGAAAAGTTGTTTAAACGTAGTGGATTTGATACAATTAAGTAAAGGAGGTCTTGTTTATGCCTATTTGTAATAAAATAACTAAAGAGCAAATTCATGAAATAAATGAGCGTTTACAGAAACAAGAGAAAGAGTTTTATAAAAGAGATGATGCAAAAAAATACCCTGATAGGGATAATTGGGAAGTTTTAGAAGACGGAATGAAAAAGATTGAAAACTCACCAACGAAACATTTACTGTTCGCACATGCAGATTATTCTGATGATGAATCAAAAGAAACATTAGAAAACAGAGAGTCTGGATTATCTGATTATGAAATAAGTGATGAAACGAGAAATGCCATTAATGAGGATATAATGAAAAAGTTTGGTATGAGCTTAGATGAATTTACTAAATTAGATAGTGACAAACAAACTGAATTAATAGAAAAGTATCATGGTAAGAAAATGGGAGTAGATAATTCTTTATATATAGGTGGAGGAGTATGTAAGACTTTAGTAACTTCAGAAGAACTAGATGAAAGATTACAAGAAATGGATAAAGCTATATTAGAAGAAAATGAAATATTAGAAGATAAATCTAAAGTAAAAACATTTAAGAAAAAATAAAAAAAGTCATAGAAAATACCTATGGCTTTTCTAGTACTTTAATGAAATATATGTTATAATTTATAAAGGTGATAAAATATGACATATTTAGACTATAGTGCGACTACACCAGTTAGTGATGATGTATTAGATAGTTTTGTAAAAGCTTCTAAGTATATAGGTAATCCTAATTCACTTCACAAACTTGGAGTAGAAAGCAAAAAATTAATAGATGCGAGTACTAATCAAATAAGTAAAATATTAGGTGTAAAACCTGAAGAAATTATTTATACATCAGGGGCTTCGGAATCTAACAATTTAGCTTTAAAAGGAATAGAAGTATATAAAAATAGAGGTAATCATATTATAACAACTGAACTTGAACATTCTTCTATTTATGGACCACTTAATTATATGGCTAATAATGGTTTTGAAATAGATTTTGTTCCTTTAAAAAATGGTATTGTGGATATGGATGCTTTAAAAGAAATGATTACTGATAAAACTATTTTAGTTAGTATTAGTGCGGTCAATAGTGAGACTGGTATTAGACAGCCAATAGAGGAAATAGGAATGCTTTTAAAAGAATATCCTAAAGTCATATTCCATAGTGATATGACACAAGCTATTGGTAAAATAAATATTAGTTTAGAAAATGTTGATATGGCTAGTTTTTCAGCTCATAAGTTTTTCGGAATAAAAGGTATTGGAGTTTTAGTTAAAAAAGAAAATATTAGACTTGAACCAATTATTCATGGTGGAAAAAGTACAACTATTTATCGTAGTGGGACGCCAGCTTCAGCTTTAATTGTCAGTATGGCAAAAGCTTTAAGATTAGCTACTGAAAGTTTAGATGAAGATATTAAAAAAGTTAAAAAATTGAATGAAAAATTAAAAAAAGAATTAGAAAAATATGAAAATGTTTATATTAATAGTACAGATGATTCTATTCCTCATGTACTTAATATAAGTGTATTAGGTGTTAAACCAGAAACAATGCTTCATGCTTTAGAAGAAGATGATATATATATTTCTACGCAAAGTGCTTGCTCAACTGGAAACACTTCAAAAGCAGTTATGGCCGTAACTCATGATACTGATAGAGCTTCATCAAGTATTAGAGTAAGTATATCTTCAAAAACTACTGATGAAGATATAGATAACTTTTTAAAAAGTTTTGATAAAAATTATAATAGATTGGTTGTGAAAAAATGAGAAGAGATAAAACTAATTATTATTTAGATATTGCAGAAACTATTTTGGAGAGAGGAACTTGTCTTCGTAGAAATTATGGTGCAGTTATTGTTAAAAATGATGAAATAATTTCTACTGGTTTTACAGGTGCGCCTCGTGGAAGAAAAAACTGCTGCGATTTAAAAAAATGTATGAGAGAAGAATTAAAAATTCCAAGTGGACAAAGATATGAACTTTGTAGAAGTGTTCATGCTGAGCAAAATGCGATTATATCGGCTTCAAGAAAAGATTTAATTGATAGTGATTTATATTTAGTAGGTAGAGAAGTTAAATCTAATGATTATGTTAAAAATGCATCTCCTTGTGAACTTTGCAAAAGATTTATTATAAATGCCGGTATTAAAAGAGTTATTATTAGAGATGATAAAGATAATTACCGTATTGTAAATGTAAATGAATATGTTACAAATGATGATACTGTAGGTGAATTAGTGTGAAAATTATTAAGATTAATGCAATTTGGTGTAGCGGATGTTTATCTATGAAAAAGATTTGGAAGGAAATCGAAGAAGAATATCCTAATTTAGATATTATTAATTTAGATTATGATATGGATGAAGATGAGGTTATGAAATATAATCCTGGTGAAGTGCTTCCTGTAGTTATTTTAAAAAATAATGAAAAAGAAATTAGATTAATTGGTGAGAAAACAAAAGAAGAAATTATAGAAAGTATAAAACAAATAAATGAATAAAAAGATTTTATTTATTATAACCATCTTAGCTTTTTTATTAATTCCATTTAAAGCTGAGGCAAAAGAACTTACTATTAATTTATTTTACGGAAAAGAATGTCCACACTGTGAAGCTGAACAAAAATATTTAGATACTTTAAAAAAACAATATGGTGATAATATTGAAATTAAAAAATTTGAAGTATGGCATGATAGTGATAATAATGATTTACTTACAAAGGTTAGAATAGCTTTAGATAATGAAGATACTGGTGTTCCATATACTGTAATTGGAACTTATGGATTTACTGGGTATAGTGAAGATATTGCTGATAAAATTAGGAATTCGGTTAAAGATAATATTAAAGAGCCAATTCCAGATATAATTGATGATGTCAAAAAAGGAAAAGAAATATCGGAAATTAAAAAAATAGAAAGTAGTGATGTAACTGTTCCTATTTTAGGAAAGGTGGATGCGAAAACTGTTTCTTTACCTTTACTTGCGGTTGTAATTGGTCTTGCTGATGGATTTAATCCTTGTGCGATGTGGGTTTTACTATTTTTAATTAGTATGCTTCTTGGAATGAAAAATCGTAAACGTATGTGGATGCTTGGAGTAACTTTCATTTTAACCTCAGCAATTATGTATACTTTGTTTATGGTGGCGTGGCTTCATATCGCAGCTTCGGCAATGCAACAAGTTTTACTTAGAACTTTAATTGCTTTAGTTGCTATTGTTGCAGGTGCTTATAATTTAAATAAATATTTTAAAGAGCCTGATGGATGCAGCGTTACTAACAAAAAACAAAGAAAACAAATTTTTGAAAAAATAAAAAAATTCACAAAAGAAAAAAGTTTAATTTTAGCTTTAATTGGCGTTATTACTTTGGCAATTACTGTTAATTTAGTTGAGCTTGCATGTTCAGCTGGTCTTCCGTTATTATTTACTAGTGTACTTGCTATGAATGATTTAAACGCATTTGAATATGGTTTATATATTTTCATTTATATATTCTTCTTCTTAATTGATGATATAATTATATTTTTAATTGCAATGAAGACGATGGAAGTTAAGGGTATTTCAACTAAATATGGTAAATATTCTTCATTAATTGGTGGAATATTAATGTTATTAATTGGGGCATTATTAATATTAAAACCTGAATGGATTATGTTTAATTTTTAAAAAAATGTAATTTTTTCTTATAAATCTTGTTTTACTGCGCACTCTAATATTGGAAAGGTGGTAAAAAAATGGATGAAAAGAATAATACAATGACCATTATAATTGTCGTTATTGTCTTACTTATTGCTGGTTTAATTGCTTATTTTGTTTTCAATAATATGCAAGGTAATGATACTAATGTAAATGAACCAACAACTAATGAAAATGAAAATAATAATTTAGATGATACTAGCGATGAAACAAGAGATGTAGCTGGCGCTTATACTGGTACATATAATAAGAATACTAATGTATTAGAAGATGCAGCAGATGCTGTTACTGACAATGATAGTGATAGAGTTGTTGTTGAATTAGTTCTTGATGAAGATGGAAAAGCCACTTTCGTAAAATCAGGCGATACTGACGAAACCATTAAGGGAACTTATACAACAACTAATGATCAAGTAACTTTAACTGCTGACAAAGATGAAAATAATGATAATACAGCTGATAATAAAACTGGTAATACTTATACATTTGATATAAATGCTGATGGTTCATTATCTTATAAAGAAGATTCTACATCTACTGATACTGTTACTTTAAACAAAACTGATAAAAGTAATTTAAAACATATTAAATAGTATAGCTGTGCTATACTTTTTTTGTAAATTTTTATGTAAAGGAAATTATTTTTCAAGGAAATTACTTTTTTTTATTTTTTTTTGTGCTAAAATGGGTATAGGATAGGAGAGTTTTTATATGGAAAAGAAAAGCAAGGGGAAAATAATTGCTATTGTCATTTTAGTATTACTCGTTTTAGGACTTGGTGGGTATATTATTTATGATAAATTTGTAAAAGAAGATGAAACAGTTGAATTAAAAAGACAAGTTAAATCATTAAATAAGGAAATTGATAAATTGAAAACAAATAATAATACAAAGGATTCTAATGATAAAATAAATTCTATCGTTGGTGAATACAGTGGTATTAAAGAATATAACGATAGTCCATCAATAAGAGTAAAAATCGATTTTATGGAAGATGGAACTTATTATGAAGAAATAGCATCAACCATGGCAATTATTAAATATGGAACATATACTGTTGATAATAATAAAATAACATTAAATGAAGTATTTACACATGATAATGAAGTTGCTAACGGAAAAAGAACTAATAACAAATATACTTATGAAATAAATAATGATGGAACAATTAACGCAACAATTGATGAACAAAAAATTATTTTAACAAAAACCACCAAAACAAATGAGGTTAAAAATGAATTTATGAATTGGTTAATGCAGGATTCAGAGGAGTATACTAAATCATTTCAGGTTGAGTAGTTAAAAAGCTATTAAAAAATAGCTTTTTTTTCTTATTTAAGGTATAATTAAAAAAGGTGATAAAATGTTTGAAAATTTAGGAGATAGATTACAAAATGCTTTAAATAAAATTAAAGGTTATGGTAAAATTACTGAAGATAATATTAGTGAAGTAACAAGAGAAATTAGACTGGCTTTATTAGAAGCGGATGTTAACTATAAGGTTGTTAAAGAGTTTGTTAATAATGTAAAAGAAAAAGCTTTAGGTGAAGAGGTTAGTAAATCTTTAAAACCTGGTGAAGTTTTTGTTAAAATTGTTAAAGATGAACTTGTAGAATTACTTGGAAAAGAAGATGAACCTTTAATTGTTATTAAACCAATGACTATTTTAATGATGGCTGGACTTCAAGGTAGTGGTAAAACAACTACTGTCGGGAAGCTTGCATTACACATGCGTAAAAAATTAGGTTTAAAGCCTTTAATGGTTGCTTGTGATGTTTATAGACCTGCAGCTATTGATCAATTAAAACAATTAGGTAAAGAACTTAATATTGAAGTTTATAGTGAGGGTAAAGGGAATCCAGTAGAAATTGCAAAAAATGCGGTAGAATATGCCAAAGAAAATGGATTTAATTATGTTTTAATTGATACAGCTGGAAGGCTTCATATTGATGAAGAATTAATGAATGAACTTAAAAATATAAGTAGTGCAGTTGAACCTAATGAAATTTTATTAGTTGTCGATAGTATGACTGGTCAGGATGCGGTTAATGTTATTGAAGGATTTAATGAAGCTTTAGATGTTACTGGTGCGGTGTTAACTAAATTAGATGGTGATACTAAAGGTGGAGCGGCTTTATCTATTAGACATTTAACTAATATTCCAATTAAGTTTATTGGTGTTAGTGAAAAGATGGACGGTTTAGAAAAATTTTCACCTTCAAGAATGGCAAGCCGTATTCTTGATATGGGTGATTTGATGGGTATGGCTGAAAAAGCTGAAGCTTTACTTGATGATGAAGAGGCTATTAAAACTGCTGAAAAGATGAGCAAGGGTAAATTTGATTTAGAAGATTTTTTAGTTCAGTTAAATCAAATTAAAAAATTAGGACCTCTTGAAAATTTACTTAAAATGATTCCAGGTGCTAAAAAGATGGGACTTAATAATGTTAATATTGATCCAAAACAAATGGCACATATTGAAGCGATTATTCTTTCAATGACACCAAAAGAAAGAAGAAATCCTGATATATTAAAAGCTAGTCGTAAAAGAAGAATTGCGGCAGGTAGTGGTAGAACTGTAGAAGAAGTAAACAGACTTTTAAAACAATTTGAACAAATGAAAGATATGATGAAAAGAATGAAAAATGGTAATATGAAACTTCCTTTTTAAGGATTAAAAAAATTATTTATTTGTGTTAAAAATTAAATTAATTCATGACATATAACATATTCACAAAAATAATTTCCTCATATGATATGTTAGATAGGGGGAAACGTAATGTTTAGAAAAAATTGTTGTATGTTTGGTGGCAGAAATCAAATGCCTATGCATGATATGGGATGCTGTGAAAGAGAACCAGAATGCCCAGTTGTTGAGCCAGTTATTAACAAATGCGTAGAAAGAGAATTTTGTCATGAAGTAAAACATGTATGTCCTATTCATACACATGTTGTAAACCGTCATATATATAACCACACTTACACACCACAATATACTTGTTCTGAAGAAAATCAAGTAGTAAATAATGACCCTGGTTGTTGTGCTGGTTTTGCAAATAACGGTTTTTAATAGTGAAAAAGATTACTGATTAAATTAGTAATCTTTTATTTTGGAAAGTTATGGAAAATATTATAAAAAATAGTGTAAACAGTGGTGTAAACTAAGGCGGAAATAGCTTTATAAATCTATACACAAAAATAGCTGTTTGATATAATATTTATATAGGCCATAAGAGAGGTGATAGTTATGAAAAAGACATTATTAGTATTACTTACATTAGTAATATCTTTTAGCTTTGTTTCTAGCGCCAATGCGGCAATATATACTGATGCTAGTGTTGGAACTTATGAACAAGAACTATCAAAATTCCCTTGTGATTATCAAAATAAAATAAAACAATTACATAATACTTATCCAAATGCTGTTTTTGTAGCTCAAAATATATTCTTTGATTGGGATAAAAAAAAGGAAGTTCCGGTTAATTGGAATGATATGGTACAAGCGGAGGATAAATTAGTTAATGGTGTAGCTAGAAGTTCTATTTATTATACTGCGCCTGCTAGTTATAGAACGTCTGCTTGTGATCAAACTTCTGGTGGGAAGTGCGTATGGTATAGAGCTTCAGTTGAAGGAATTAAATATTATTTAAATCCATATAATTTTTTAGATACTACACATGTATTTATGTTTGAATCTCAACTTTATAATCCTAATCAAACAGTAGATGGACTTGAAAAATTACTTGCAGGAACATTTATGAGTAATAAAAATTGTCCTGGTTCAAACAAAACTTATGCTCAGGTTATTATAGAAGCAGCCCAAAAATATAGTCTTAGTGCTTATATGCTTGCTTCACGTATAAAGCAGGAACAAGGTTCTGCTGGAACAAGTGGATTAATTTCAGGGAATTATTCTGGTTATGTTGGATATTATAATTACTTTAATATAAAAGCTAGTGGTTCTACTGATGCTGAAGTTATTAAAAATGGTTTAGAGTATGCAAAAAGTCAAGGATGGACAAGCCCTTATTTAGCGATAACAGGTGGGGCTAGTTTCTTACGTTCTAAATATATTGGAGCAAATGACCAATTTGGCGTAAAAGGTCAAATGACAGATTATCTTCAAAAATGGGATCCGTACGGTCCACAATATGGTGGACAACAATATATGCAAAATATTATGGCTCCATATTCTGAATCAGCTAGTACATATAAAGCTTATTCTTCAATAAGTGGTTATAATAATTTAAAATATGTATTCTATATTCCAATATTTACAGGTGCCCCTAATACAACTAATACTAGTTGCAATGCTGGTACTTCAATAAAAAAAGGCGATGTAAATGGCGATGGAAAAGTATCTTCAGCTGATTATTTGATGATAAGAGATTATATTATGGGAAGCTATAATATAGCAGATAATTATAAATTAGCAGCAGATGTAACTGGTGATGGAAAAGTTACAAGTGCAGATTATTTAAAAATTAGAGATTATATTATGGGAGTTATAAGTTCTTTATAACACAAATATATTTATATATGATAAGGTGATAGTAATGAAAAAAAAGATAATTATATTGTTTACATTTGTATTCTTTTCTTTCTTTTTTGTAGAATATAATGTTGAAGCTGCTTCTTGGAGTATTTCTCCACGTAGTGGTAGTATTAAAAATGGTGGTAGCGTAAGCATTAATATATCTGGTAATGTTGCTGGAAGATTTAATGTATCTACTTCTGGTAGTTGTCGCGCCAACACTAACAAGGTTTTTAAGGAAACTATTTCATCTAATGCATCATTTTCGGTAACTGCTACTGGTAGTGGTTCTTGTTCTGTTAATGTTAGTGCAGCAGATGTAACTGATCCAAGTTATAATTCGGTTGGTGGAAGTAGTAGTGCGAATTTTACAATTACATCTTCATCAAGTAGTTCTTCAAACAAAAATTCTTCTAGTTCTAAAAATACTTCAAGTAAAACTACAAATAATAAAGATGATTCTAAATCATCTGATAATAATTTAAAATCTTTATCGGTAGAAAGTGTTGAGCTTTCTTTTAACAAAGATACAACAACTTATAATTTATCAGTAGGTAATGATGTTAAAAAAATAAAAATAAACGCAGAAGCAAATAATTCAAAAGCTACTGTTACTGGAACGGGAGAAAAAGATGTTAAAGAAGGTGACAATAAATTTGATGTTGTTGTTACCGCTGAAAATGGTGATACAAAAACATATACAATTAATGTAAATGTTGATTCAAAGCCAATTACAGTTACAGTAGGTGGAAAAAAATATACTTTGGTTAAGAAAAAAGATGAACTTCCTGAACTTAATATTGAACATGAAGATTTAACTTTAAACTTTGATGACCAGGAGGTTGCTGCTTATAGAATAGATAAAATTAATTTTGTATTAGTTGGACTTAGAGATGAAAAGGGTAATATCAAATTATATAAATATGACACATATAAAGATAAGGAAAAACCAGACAAATATACTTTGTTTATGCAATTTTCACTTCCACAAATGTTTGTTTCATATTTAGAATTTCCTAAAAATCTAATTCCTGATGGTTTTAAAAAGTATAAAGAGGAAATTAATGGTGAAAAGGTAGATGTTTATAAATTATCTAAGGATTCAGATTACTGTTTATTCTATGGAATAAATATGGAAACTGGTGAAAAAAATATCTATAAATATGATAGTAAAGAAAAAACTTTCCAAATTTATGATAGGGAAGAATTAGAATCTTTAGAAAAACAAATGGAAGAACTTAAATATATTATTGCTGGATTAATTGGTTTAAGTGCATTACTTTTAATTATAATTGTAATTATATGTGCAACTAGAAAAAGAAAATTTAAGAAAATGATTCAAAAATATGAAAATAAAAAAATGGCTCAACTTTAATCTGAGTCTTTTTTTATTTGTAAACTTGAGGTATAATATATATGGAAATCAGAAGGAAAGTTGGTAAGTGATGGAAAAGATTATTAAGAATGCTGTCCGCTGTAAAAGCTGTAATGAAATTATAGAATCTAAAAGTGTTCATGATTTGGTTACATGTAAGTGTGGTCGCTGTTCTGTTGATGGCGGAAGGCAATACATTAGAAGAATTTTTACTACTTCTATTGATGAAGATTATGAAGAATTAAGTGAATTTGAAAAAATCGACAACAGTAAAAAAGATTTAATAAAATTAAATAAGTAGTCTAAAAAACTAGCTAAGTTAAACTTAAGCTAGTTTATTATTTGATGATAAACATCTTCGACATTTACTAATTCTAATTGGTCTTTACCACTATATGCTGGTTTTAAATGTAAGTGAAAATGTTTTACTTCTTGTGGCAAACCATTATTTTGAATTAGTGTTAATCCTTCGGAACCTAATTTTTCTTTAAATAAATTATCCATTTTTCTTGCTATTTCTAAAATATGCATTAATGTTTCATTATCGATATCAAAAAGGTCAGTATAATGTTTTTTAGGAACAATTAAGGCATGTCCATTGGCAAGTGGGTTAACATCTAAAAATACTTTTACTACATCGTCTTCATATATTGTATATGAAGGAATATCACCATTTACTATTTTACAAAATATACAATTCATTTTTATCACCCATATTTATTATACCATAAAAAAAGAGTTTAAACTCTTTTACGTGAATATCTGCGGAATATTCTAACATATTATGGAAAAATTTTGTCTTTTTTATACAACTAGGTATAAAAAAATATGGAAAAGTGATAAAATACTAGGTAGGTGATATATATGAAAAGCTTAAAAATTAAGGATTTAACGGCTACAGTTAATAATAAAACAATATTAAAAGATTTTAATTTAGAAATTAAACCTGGAGAAATTCACGCAATTATGGGACCTAATGGAACTGGAAAATCTACTTTAACAAAAGTTATTATGGGTGATCCTAATTATAAAATTGTTAAAGGTGAAATTTATTTTGATGATATTAGAGTAAATGATTTACCAGTTGATGAAAGAGCTAGATTAGGTATTTTTCTTGGTATGCAAATGCCAATGGAAATTGAAGGTGTAAGTAATGCAGATTTTTTAAGAACTGCTTTAAGAAGTAAAGATGAGAACTTTAAATTATATAGTTTTATTAAAGAACTTGATAAAAAAGTAGAAGATTTAAAAATGAATAAAGATATGATTCATAGAGGTATCAATGAAGGTTTTTCTGGTGGGGAAAGAAAGAAAAATGAAATTCTTCAAATGCATATTTTAAAACCAAAAGTTGTTATGCTTGATGAAATTGATTCTGGTTTAGATGTTGATAGTTTAAAAATTGTTGGAAATAGTGTGATGGATTATTATAATGAAGAGAAACCCGCTATTTTATTAGTTACGCATTACCAAAGATTACTTGACTACATTAAATCTGATTATGTTCATATTATGTCCGGTGGAAAGATTGTTAAAAGTGGTGATGCTTCTTTAGTTAAAGAAATAGAAGAAAAGGGTTATGAAAACTTTTCTGAATCTAGTACTAGTGTTATAAAGGAAAATGAATAATATGAATAAACTAGTAATAGTGGATGATGAAATCATAGAAAATAAATTAGATGATTCTATTAAGGTTTCTTTTAAAAAAGATGATTTCGTTTCAGAAGTAAAAATAGACATTTATAATAATGCAGATTTATTTATTGAATACACTAGTAATAATGAAACAAAATTAAATATTGATTTAAGAGTTTCTAAAAATGTAAAATGTAATTTATATGAATTAAAAAAAGGTAAAAAATATAAATTGGGTTACAAATACGAAATAGATGAAAACAGTATTGTAAATATTTATAAAATAAATGATGTTCATAAAATAAAAGAACATTTAATATTTAATTTAAATGGTGAAAATGCGAAAGTAAATTATTTATTAAAAACTATTTCAAATTCTAAAGAAAAATATGATTTAATGGTTTATCACAATAATAGTAATACTTTTAGTAATATTATTAATAATGGAGTTAATATTTTAGATGGTGAACTTTCTTTTATAGTTTCAGGATTTGTACCTAATGGAATTACCAACTGCATAGTTGATCAAAAAAATAGAATTATCAACTTAACTAATAATTCTTGTATGATTAAACCTAATTTATTTATTGATGAAAATGATGTTATTGCCAATCACAGCGCACATATAGGCAAATGTAATGATGAAGAAATGTTTTATTTAATGAGTAGAGGAATTAAAGCTAAAGAAGCTGAAAATTTAATCATTAAAGGATTTTTATTAAATGGTTTAAAATGGGGACATGATGAAATGGAAAATATAATTAATAAATATTGGAGGTGAAAATATGAATAGTGAAGATTTTGACATGATTCAAAGTGGCATTATTTACTTTGATAATGGGGCAACTACTTTAAAGCCTAGAGTGTTAGGTGAAGCTATAAGTGATTATTATAATCATTACAGTTCTAACGCTCATAGAGGTGATTATGAAATAAGTATCAAAGCAAGCAGTGAATATGAAAACACTAGAGATATTGTAGCAGAATTAATTAATTCTAAAAGTTCTAAACAAATTTCATTTACTAGTGGGACTACTGATTCTATAAATAAAATTGTGTTTGGTTTTTTTAGACATTATTTAAAAAAAGGTGATGAAGTTTTACTTACTAAAAGTGAGCATGCTTCTAATGTTTTGCCTTGGTTTGAACTTGCTGATGAAATAGGAATTAAGGTTAAATATATTGAACTTGATTCTAATCATAAAGTTACTATGGAAAATGTTAAAAAAGCGATTACCGCAAATACTAAAGTTATTTCACTTGCCCATGTTAGTAATGTTGTAGGTGATGTAAGACCTATTAAAGAAATAACAGAGTATGCTCACAGTAAAGGAATATTAGTTTTATGTGATGGAGCTCAAAGTGTTCCACATATGAAAATAGATGTTCAGGATTTAGGTGTTGATTTCTTAACTTTTTCGGCGCATAAAATGTGTGGACCTACTGGAGTAGGGGTAATTTATGTTAAAGAAGATCATTTAGATAATATTAAACCAATTATTTTTGGTGGGGGAATGAATGCGGAATTTGATAATACTGGAACTAGAATATATAAAAGTATGCCAGATTTATTAGAAGCAGGGACACCTAATATTGCTGGTGTTATTGGCTTTGGTTATGTTATTAAATATTTAAATAAAATTGGTCTTGATAAAATTCATAATCATGAATTGGACCTAAGAGAATATTTGATAAGTAAATTAAAAGAAAATCCAAATATTGAAATATATAATGAAAATAGTGAAAGCGGAATTGTTACTATTAATTATAAAGATATTTTCCCACAAGATTTATCTATTTATTTAGATAAGCATCATATTTGTACGAGAGCAGGAAGTCACTGTGCAAAAATATTAAAGGATGAACTTAAAATTAAAAATACATGCAGAATCAGTTTATATTTTTATAATACTAAAGAGGAAATTGATAAGTTAGTAGATGCTTTAAATAATCCAAATATTAAAATGGAAATTATATAATTATTTATCACTTCAATACGAAGTGATTTTTATTATGTCATGAATAGTTATATAAATAAAAATAAGGGCAAATGGCAAATTTTTACTTTAAAAAAATTTTAAAATGCGGTATAATTAGTAATAGTTAGATGGTGGTAAGATGGAAAGAAAAGATGTAGACTTAAATAAAGTAACTCCGATGATGAGACAATATTTAGAAATAAAAAATGCCAATGAAGATTTAATAATCTTTTTTAGACTTGGCGATTTTTATGAAATGTTTTTTGATGATGCAATTTTACTTTCTCGCGAACTTGAACTTACTTTAACTGGTAAATCATGTGGTTTGGATGAAAGAGTTCCAATGTGCGGGATACCTCATCATGCAGCTAGTGGTTATATTGATAGATTAATTGAAAAAGGTTATAAAGTGGCAATTTGTGAACAAATAGAAGATCCTAAATTAGCTAAAGGAATTGTTAAAAGGGATATTGTTCAAATTATTAGTTCAGGAACAGTTATGAATGGTGAAACTTTAAAATCTGATGATTTTAATTTTATTGCGAATATAGTAGATTTTAAACATGCTTATGGTGTTAGTTATGCTGACGCATCTACTGGCGAAATATATGTTTTACTAGTACCTCATAATCCATCTAAAGTTGTTTCAGAAGTTATTAATTTAGGCGCTAAAGAGGTTGTTATTACAGAAAAAGTAGATAAAGTTATTTATTCAATGCTTAAAAATCAATTTCATCTTCCAGTTACGATAACTGATAATACTAGCGATGATTATAAAAAAACTTATGAACATTTAACTGATCAAAGACATGTAGAAACAGTTAAACATTTAGTAACTTATATTGCGGGAAATCAAAAACGTAGTTTAGACCATTTACAACCTGCCATGGTTAGAGAAAACAAAAGTTATTTAAAAATGGATGTTCATACTAAAAGAAATCTTGAACTTGTAGAAACTTTAAGACTTAAACAAAGAAATTATTCTTTAATTTGGCTTTTAGATAAAACTAAAACAGCTATGGGAGCAAGACTTCTTAAAAACTTTATTTTAAATCCATTAATCGATAAAAAAACCATTGAAAGACGTTATGACTGTGTGGATACTTTACTTAAGGAATTTATTTTAAAAAGTGATTTAGAAGAATGCTTAAATGAGGTTTATGACTTAGAAAGATTAAGTGGTAAAGTAGCTTTTGGTAATGCGAATGCTAGAGATATGTTACAACTTAAAAATTCAATTAAAGTTTTACCTAGTATTAAAGAAATTTTAGAAAAAATTAATTTTCATAAATCTTTAGAAACAGTAGATGGTTTATATGATTTACTTGAAAAGAGTATTTATGAAAACCCACCTATGGGAGTTAAAGAAGGGTATTTAATTAAGGAAGGTTATAGTTCTGAGCTTGATGAACTTAAAGAACTTCGTAAAGGTGGAAAAGATTTTGTTGCTCGTTTTGAAATGGAAGAAAGAGAAAAAACTGGCATTAAAAATTTAAAGGTTGGCTATAATAGAGTATTTGGTTATTATATTGAAGTTAGTAAAGGTAATTTGGATTTAGTTAAAGATGAATATGGCTACCAAAGAAAACAAACTTTAGCTAACTGTGAAAGATATATAAGTCCAGTTTTAAAAGAAAAAGAAGCTTTAATTTTAAATGCTGAAGAAAAAATAATTGAACTTGAATATAGTCTATTTAATGAAATTCGTGATGAAGTTAAAAAATATATTCCTAAACTTCAAGAAATTGCGAAAGTAATTAGTGAAGCCGATGTTATGCAGTCATTTGCGACTGTAAGTGAAGAGAATAATTATGTTAGACCTACACTTACTGAAAGTGAACTTTATATCAAAGATTCAAGACATCCAGTAGTTGAAAAAGTAATCGATGGGGAGTTTGTATCTAACGATATTTTAATGGACAAAAATACTAATATTTTACTTATTACTGGACCTAATATGGCTGGTAAATCTACTTATATGAGACAAATGGCTATCATTGCGATTATGGCTCAAATTGGTTGTTTTGTTCCAGCTAGTGAAGCTAAAATTCCAGTATTTGATTCAATATTTACAAGAATAGGAGCTTCTGATGATTTAGTTAGTGGTGAATCAACGTTTATGGTTGAAATGATGGAAGCTAATAATGCGATTAGTAATGCGACTGATAAGAGTTTAATTTTATTTGATGAACTTGGTAGAGGAACGGCTACTTTTGATGGTATGGCTTTAGCTCAATCAATTATTGAATATATTCACAGTAATATTAAAGGCAAGACTTTCTTTTCAACGCATTATCATGAACTTACTGATTTAGAAGATACTTTAAGTGGACTTAAAAATATTCATGTAAGTGCTTATGAGGAAGATGGAAAAATTACTTTCCTTCATAAAATCAAAGAAGGTAGTGTTGATAAGAGTTATGGTATCCATGTTGCTAAACTAGCTAATTTACCTGATAGTCTTATTAAAAGAGCGTCTGATATTTTGAAAGTTTATGAAGGTAATGAAGCCAAAAGAGATGTTAAAATTCAAGAAGCTTTACCAATAGATGATTTAATTCCTAAAACGTCTAAAGTAGAAGAAGAACTTGAAAAAATAGATCCTTTAGAAGTAACTCCACTTGAAGCTTTAAATATTTTATATAAACTTAAAAATATTAAATAGAAAATTTATAGTTTAAAGGCTCAAAATCATTGTAACTTGAGTCTTTTTTTGTTATAATTAAATATGATAGGTGGCGGGTAAATATGAATAAGAAGGGACAAGCACTTGTAGAGTTTATTTTGATATTGCCAGTTATCTTAATGGTGTTTATGGCTTTAATTGATGTTGGCAGTATTTTTATTCAAAAAATTGATTTAAATAATTCTATGAATACAGTTAGTGAAATGTATCAAAATGGTGATAAAAAAGAACTTATGGCTTATGTGGCTAAAGAAGAATTAAAATACGATGAATTTGTATCTGGTGATATGGCTACATTAACGCTTAAAAAAAATATTGATGTTTCAGCACCAATACTTAGTAATGTTCTTGGTAAAAGATATCAGATAGAAACTTCTAAAGTAATTTATGCGGGTGAAAAAGATGAACAATAAGGGGCAAGCTTTAGTTGTATTTGTTTTGGTTTTACCACTCATAATACTTATTATTGCTGGTGTTATGGAAATGGGGAAATTATCACTTACTAAAAATGAATATGAAAATAGTATAATTGATACAATTAATTATGGTTTAGATAATTTAGATAAAGAAAATGTTAAAGAGAAAATGACGGCATTACTTGATAAAAATATTAGTGGAACGAAAAATGTAGAAATTTCTGATGGAGTTATTAAAGTTCATGTTACTAGTAATTTAGATGGGATGTTTTCTAAATTGTTTAAAAGTCAGTATGATATTAATTTAACATATAAGGGTTATATTTCAGAAGGAAAGAAAAAGATAGTAAAAGATTAAGGAGGCACACTATGGCATTAAATAACGCAAAAGTAATTACAGTTACTTCTGTAAAGGGAGGAACTGGTAAATCAACAACTGTTTTAAATTTAGCTGGTATTTTATCTGAAATTGGTAAAAAAACAATTATTGTTGACTTAGATTTATATTCCGGTGTAATTGGTGCTAGCCTTAATTTAACTGATGGTAGTGACATTTATACTTTATGTGAGGATTTTGTAAATAATAGATTTGACCATTTTGAAAATTATGTTAGTAAGTATAATGATTATATTGATGTTTTAGCGGCACCAATAGATCCTAGAAGTAGTACTAAAGTAAAAGCTAAATATGTTAATATTATTTTATCTAGACTTAAATTACAATATGATGTTATTTTGATTGATACAAATCATGTTATGGAACAAAATAATTTAGTTGCTTTAGATTTTAGCGATGAAATATTGTATGTGATTACTAATGATTTAATGGATTTAAAAAACATGAAAACAATGATTTCGATTTATAAAGATATGAATAAAGATAATTATAAAATTATTTTAAATGAAGCAAGACTTAATAATACTAAGTATAATAATTCAGAAGTTAGTACTATCATAGGTAAAAGTGTTGATTATATAATTCCGAAGAATTTTTATAATCATAAAATTGAAGATTTTATTTATGATGGAAAAATAATGACTTTAGATAAAGGTATTTCTAAAAACAAAAATACTAATGTATTTAGAAAAATAATTAAAGATGTATTAGAATAGGAGGGGCATAATGAATAAAAAGTTTACCGATGAATTTGATATAGATATCGAAGAGGCTACTGTTACAACTGAAATGAATGATTACGATGCCTTTCCTGATAAGGTTTTACTTGAAAAACTTCGTAATGAAATTATTCAAAGCTTAATTGATAATAATATTCAAAGTCATGAGTCTATGGATGATTTTATTAAAGTTCAAATTGATAAAATTATTGAAGGTTATGATTTAAGTAGTAGTGAAAGAAACTATATTTATAATTTGATTGATAATGAAGTTAATGGATATGGACCTTTGACTGAGCTTTTAAAAGATAAAAATATAACTGAAATAATGGTTAATGGTAAAGATGAAATATATATTGAATTAGATGGTCATATAAGACGTGATAATACAACTAGTTTTGTTAATGATGAGCATATTGTTAGAGTAGTTCAAAAATTAGTTCAACCTTTAGGTAGAACTATTGATATTGCTCATCCAATGGTTGATGCCCGTTTAGATGATGGATCTCGTTTGAATGCGGTTTTACCACCACTTTCATTAAATGGTCCTGTTCTTACTATCCGTAAGTTTAAAAGGGAACTTGCTAATATTGATGACTTTTTAAGAACTGGTACTTTAACACCTTATATGGCGAGATTTTTAGAAGCTTGTGTTCATGCGAAACTTAATATTTTAATTGTTGGAGGTACTGGTGCTGGTAAAACAACTTTATTGAATGTATTATCCGCATTTTGTTATCCAGATGAACGTATTATTACAATTGAGGATGCTGCAGAACTTAGACTTAAACAGGACCATGTAATTTCTCTCGAAACAAGGACAAACAATTATGAGGGTACAGGTATGGTTACTGTTCGTGATTTAGTTATCAACAGTTTACGTATGAGACCGGATAGAATTATTGTTGGTGAAGTTCGTGGTAAAGAAGCTTTTGATATGCTTCAAGCTATGAATACTGGTCATGACGGAAGTATGACTACAATGCATGCGAATAGTCCGGTGGATGCTTTAAATAGGCTTGAAACAATGGTTCTTATGAATGGAGTAGAAATTCCAGTTGCAGCCATTCGTGAATATATTGAAAATGCCATAGATATTATTGTTCAAGTACGTAGATTTAGTGATGGACGAAGAAGAGTCACTAGTATTACTGAGGTTACTGGAAGTAGAGATGGTGAAATAATCCAAAGAGAAATCTTTAAATTTAAACAAAATGGGGTATTACCTAATGGCGAAGTTATTGGGGAATTCTTAATGCATAATTATGTTCCTAAAGTTTATGAAAAAATTAAAGCTAGAGGAATTAGTGAAATAGACGATATATTTAATTAGGAGGAAATATGTTAGAAGGTGGATTGTTTAACATTGATAGTATGGTTAAACCGGCAAATAAAGATATTGTTGTCGTTTTTTCACCATCTTCTAATACTGCTAATTATACTTATACTATTTATAAAGATAATAAAGTTTTTAATACTATTAATGTTAATGGAAATGTACCAAGTACAATTACTTTAGATGATAGTGGTAGTTATCAAATATCTGTTGTTAGTCATGATTCTTTGGGTAAGAGTATCACTAGTAATAGTGGTATATATAATATTGATAAAGAGCCACCTGTTCTTACAATTCCAAAGGAAAGTATAACAATAAATAAGGGTGAAAATTTTGATGCCCATGAAGGTGTAAAGGCGACTGATAATCACGATGGGGATTTAACTACATCTATTAAAATTAATGATTTTGATTTATCTGAAGAGGGGTCACATGACATTATATATACTGTTAGTGATGAAGCTGGAAATGTTACTAGTAAAACAGTAACTGTAAATGTGGATAGTGTTAATCATAATTTATTTATTTTACAAATTGCGATTATTATATTTTTGTTTTTACTTTTAATACCGATTTTTAAAATGCGTAAAACTTTTAAAATTGATAAGCGTCTTGATCCTTTTGTCATTGAATCTACTAAAGGTGAAAATATATCAATATTTGATCGTATATATATGTTTTATAATAGAATTAATGGTATGATTTTAAAAGTATTTGACAAGTCTGAATTTGCTAAAAAATATGCAAATAGATTAGATAAATATTCTAATATAAGTGTACTTCATAATTCAGGCTCTCAAATATTTGCTGGTAAAATATTTGTCGCAATTTTATTTGTAATTGTTGCAATAATTGCAACAACAATTCAATTTAAATTAATTTCAATTTATGAAATTGTTATTCCATTTTTAGTAGGATTTTTCGTTTTTGATATTTTATATTTTGTAAAATATAAAGCCTATAGAGTAAAAATGGAAAATGATTTATTATCAGCAATTATTGTTATGAATAATGCTTTTAAATCAGGAAGAAGTATTACACAAGCGATTGATATTGCTGGTGAAGAAATTTCTGGTGAAATTGGTAAAGAATTTAAGAAAATGGGGCTTGAACTTTCTTATGGCCTTGGTATAGATGTTGTTTTTAAAAGGTTTGCTGAAAGGGTGAATTTAGAAGAAGTTAATTATTTAACAGCTTCACTTACAATTTTAAGCAAAACAGGAGGTAATATTACTAAGGTCTTTGATGCGATTGAAAAGACTATGTTTAATAAGAAGAAATTAAGATTAGAGCTTAAGTCTTTAACTGGTAGCAGTAAGATAATTGTTTATGTATTATTTGCTGTTCCGTTTATATTTGTGTTATTTATAACTTTTATAAATCCATCATATTTTATGCCATTTGTGACAACTAAACTTGGTATTATGTTACTAGTGGGTATGATTATCTATTACATAATATTTATAATTTGTGTAAGAAAAATCATGAAGGTGGTGATATAAATGGATGATAAAAAGTTAATAAGGAAAATTTACCGTAAACAGGAAATAGAAGATATTTCTAATAAACTTACTAGTTTAGGGGATTATACAAAATTTACTGCTTTATCATTTTGTAATACTAGACTCTTTACTACATTATTTATTTTTATTATAATTATATTTGTAAGTAATAAAGGATATTTATATGCGCCTTTTGTAGCAATTGGGTATTATTATTTATTTTATTACATATTTATTACTAGAAGGCTTAAACAAAGAATAGCTAGGTTAGATTATCAAGCACTTCAATTTTTTGAAATTCTAACACTTACTTTAGAATCTGGAAGAAATTTAGAGCAATCACTTGTTGTTACTTGTGATAATGTTGATTCTGAACTTTCTTCAGAATTTAAAAAAGCACTTTTTGAAATGAGCTTTGGTAAATCATTGTTAGAGGCTTTAGAAGATATGAAAAAAAGAATACCTTCTGAAACTATTAATAATATTATTTTGAATATTGTTCAAACAAATCAGTTTGGTAATAGTATTATAGATACGATGTATAATCAAATTGATTTCTTAAGAGAAAAGCAAATATTAGAAATAAAAGGGCAAATTAATAAAATACCAAATAAGGTTAGTATTGTTTCAGTAGTATTTATAGTACCTTTAATTATGGTATTAATACTTGGACCATATTTAATCGATATTTTGAGCTAGGAGGAAACATAATGTATTATTTAGTTGGAATAAAGGGTTCTGGTATGAGCGCCCTTGCATCTATTTTATTTGATTTAGGCTATGAAGTAACTGGTAGTGATAGGGAAGAACATTTTTTTACAGAAGAAGGTCTTAATGAAAGAGGTATTAAGATTTTACCTTTTGATGAAAATAATATTAAAGAAGGAATGATTATTGTTAAGGGTAATGCTTTTGATGATGAACATCCCGAAATTAAGAAAGCTATGGAACTTGAACTTCCTATTCACACTTATCAAGAAATGGTGGCTAAACTAACAAAAATGTTTAGAACAATCGCTGTAGCTGGTTGTCATGGAAAAACTTCAACTACATCTATGCTTGCTCATGTTTTTGATAATTTAAGTGGGTGCAATTATTTAATTGGTGATGGAACTGGCCACGCTTCTAAGGAAAATAAATTTTTTGCATTAGAAGCATGTGAATATAAAAGACATTTTTTAGAGTATAGTCCATATTATGCGATTATTACTAATATAGATTATGACCATGTTGATTATTTTAAGGATATTGATGATGTAATTGATGCTTATAGAGAATATGGTCAAACGTCCGAGAAAATGGTTATTGCTTGTGGTGATGATCAATATACACATAGTTTAGAAGTTTCAAAACCTATATTTTACTATGGATTAGATGATGATAATGATATAATTGCAAAAGATGTTAATTATACTAATCATGGTATTAGTTTTGATGTGTTTGTCGAAGACAATTATTACGGACATTTTGATTTACCTATATTTGGTAAACATCAACTATTAAATACTTTGGCTGTTATTGGTGTTTGTTATTATGAAAGACTTGAAGCTAAAGAAGTTGCTAAAGAATTAAAAACCTTTGAAGGCGCTAGAAGAAGGTTTTCAGAAACTATAGTAGGGGATAATGTTGTTATTGATGATTATGCTCACCATCCAAATGAAATAAAAGCAACTATTAAAGCTGCTAAACAAAAATACGAAGATAAGGATATTATAATTGTATGGCAACCTCATACTTATACTAGAACTAGAGAATTTAAAGATGATTATATAGAAATATTAAAAGGTGTCAGCAAAGCTTATATTATGGAAATTCATGGTTCTAGAGAAAATAATGGAGATATTTCAAGCGAAGATATAATTGATAAAATTCCAAATGCTGAATATATTGGAATTGATGAATATAATAAATTAATGGATATAGAAAATTCAGTTATATTATTTTTAAGTCCAAATGATATTTCTAAATTAGAAAATGATTATATAGAAAATAAAAAGGAAACTATAGAAAAATAGTTTCCTTTTCTTTTTTTAAAATTTCAACCGCACCACTTTTTAATAATCTAATTCTACCTC
>CAOJZV010000005.1 GCA_948466255.1 uncultured Bacillota bacterium
CAAGAAAAATATTTGACTTTAAGTCTCCATGTGAGGTAGAATTAGATTATTAAAAGTGGTGCGGTTGAAATTTTAAAAAAAGAAAGCAATCTTATGATTGCTTTTTTCTTGGTATTAAAACTTTTTGAAGTTCCTTTGAATCAATATTACATCCTGGAACTTTATAATTTTTTTCATAAAAATCATACATAATTTCATCTTCTATTATAGATTTTTGTTTTAAAAAACCTGCAAAACCTTCATAGTCATAATTATTTATAAAAACATAATATTCATCAATATATTCTGGGGTAATAATTACAGGAGGATATCCTTGTTTACATAAATTTGTTGTTAAAATTAACTTCCCACTTCTTTTATTCCCATCTTCAAATGGATGAATATGCATATATTTTATATGAAACATGGCCTCTTTTAAATAAACATCCAATTCGTCCCATATATAGTAATAAGAATATAAAAGTTCATTCAAATCAGTTGGTATTCTATTAGGTTCTGAGGGCTCAAAATCAGCTTTATTTCCAGCAGTTACTCCTATTTTTCTAAAACCTGGAGCAATACCATGATTACAATTTATTAAATTGCCAATTTTAATAATATTTCCTAAATTTAACATGTCTATTTTTGTAATTAAATATTTATAAGCTGCAAGCAAATTTATTAAAAGCTTCATTTTATCCTTAGGTCCTTTATAATCTTCGGGTTCTACACTGCCATATACGAATCTTTCCATAAAAAAATTTTCATAATCAGCCTTAAATTGTTCTAAAATTTCTTTTTCCATATTATCTCCTCGTTGCTATATATTGCCCCAAAAAAAGAATTAAAAATTTTAGTTTCTAATTCTCTTATTTTAATATAATTAAGCTTGTTTTTTATCAAATCCATATTTTTTATTGAATTTTTCAACACGGCCAGCTTTTTTAGTAGCTCCTTGTTTTCCAGTAAAAAATGGATGACATTTATCACATACTTCTAATTGTAATTCTGGTTTGTTTGATTTAACAGTAAATGTATTCCCACAAGCACATGTTACTTTTGTTTCAACATATTCTGGATGAATGCCTTTTTTCATTTTTATCGCTCCTTCCGCCATGACAAATTTTTGCCATAGAAATTTATTGCTTTTATATTGTAACAAATAACCTTTTAAAAATCAAGACTTTAATAAAGTTTTATTTACAGCGCTTATAATTTCACCAGAAATAGCCTTATATCCTTCTTTAGAAGGATGAATATCATTTTCATTTGGTAAAAATCCTGGATTTTCTTTAAACAAATCGCTTATTTCAATATAAACAACATCATATTCTTCACTTATTTTTTTATATTTATTATTTAAATAGTTAAAAATATCTTCTACATTATAATTATTTAAATAGGGGTAGGGATTATAATAACCAACTAAAACAATATCTTCCTTGCAATATTCCCTCATAAGTGAAAGCAATTCCTCCAAATCATCACCCAAATCATCAATATAATTGTATAAAGAGCTATAATCAATCGGATTTTCAGTATTTATTTTATTAAGAATATCATTCGCACCTATTGAAACAGTCACTAAATCTGCTTTGATAAGAGCATTTTGTAAAGTAATATTTTTTTTATTGATTTTTTCTTTTTTATTATCAGTAATAGAATTAATTAAATCTGTAGTTCTATAACCATCTTCCGCAAATTGATCAACATAAGTTTCAAGTAATTTTTTACTTTTTAAATATTCACTTACATAATCAGAATAGCCCTTTATTTTTTTGCCATAAGCTCCTTCTCCACTAGCTAAAGAATCTCCTAAAGCTAAATAATAAACTTTTTTATCCATATTGCATAAATAAATCAAGAATACAGATAAAATTATTAAACAAGAAATTAATATCTTTTTCACAAAACCACCTCAAAAAAAGTAGATATAAAATCTACTTTAATTATATTTTGAAGTCATAAAATTATACATCTTCTAAAGAAATTTCCGCTCCAACTTTAGTTAGTTTTTTAATAAGGCCCGCATAACCTCTTAAAACATGTTTTACTTCTTTTATATTTGTTTCACCTTCAGCTGCTAAAGCTGCCACAATTAAAGCTGCTCCCGCTCTTAAATCTGTTGTAATAACTTCTTTTCCTTGGAGTTTAATAGGACCTTTAACAGTTATTGTTCTATCGTTGATTTCAATATCTGCTCCCATTTCCACTAAATAAGGTACATTTTGAAATCTATTTTCATAAATAAGCTCTGTAACTGTGCTTGTTCCACCCGCACTAGTTAATAAAGGTGTGATTGGTTGTTGTAAGTCTGTTGGGAAACCTGGATAAACCTCAGTTGTAATATCTATAGGTTTTAAATTAGGCACTTTATTTACGATAACATAATTATCATAAACCTTAATATCTGCTCCCATTTCAGTAATTTTTTCTAACAAACTAGCAATATGCTCAGGAATGATATTATTAATTTTCAAATTCTTACCATTCATTACTCCTGCGATAATATATGTTCCAGCTTCTATTCTATCAGGAATAACCACTGAATTACCACCTTTTAATTCTTTGACCCCTTCAATTTCTAAAGTTCTAGTATCTTTACCAGTTATTTTAGCCCCCATATCATTTAATAAATCAATTACATTACCAACTTCAGGTTCTAAAGCAGCATTTCTAATAGTTGTTTTTCCTTCAGCTAAAACTGAAGCAAGTAAAATATTAATAGTAGCTCCTACACTAGCAAACCTAAGATTAATATCCGCACCAACTAATTTATCTGCATCAATAATATATTTATCACCTTCACATATAACAGTTGCCCCTAATTTTTCAAAAGCTGACAAATGCAAATCAATAGGCCTTTCGCCTATTGAACATCCTCCTGGAAAATACATTTCAGCATGTTTAAACTTTCCAAGTAATGCTCCCATAAAATAAGAAGAAGCTCTAAGCATTTTAGAATATTCTAATGTAATAGGTTTATTTTCCATACCATTAGATTCAATAATTATTTCATCATCGTTTTTATTAAATTTAGCCCCCAAATAATTTAAAATAATTTCTAAAGCATCTATATCAGAAATATCTGGAACATTAGTAATTTTCACCCTATCTGATAAAAGTGCGGCCGGAACAAGAGCAACCGCACTATTTTTTGCCCCACCTATTTCGATCGTTCCACTTAAAGTTTTTCCACCATGTACTTTTAAAACTTCCATATTATCACTCACAATCTATATTAACATATGTGATTAACCCACAAACGTGATTTGTTCTTAAATAATATTATACACCAACAATTATAATTTTAAAAGAAATAAACTAATAATTATTTTCTTTAGTTTTTTGCATAGAAAAAAGCAATGTATTATACATTTACTTTACATTATAGAGCATAAATTATCCCTATTATAACTAAAACAGCTCCACCAAAAACAGTTGCTATTTTCCCGACTAATTTTTCAATTTTATTACCTAAAAACAAGCCAAATAAAGTGAAAAACATACTACAAAAAGCAAATATAACCGCTGAAAGTATATAGTTTTCACTAATGCTAGTAAGTGTCAAGCCAACAGAAAAACTATCTATGCTAACTGCAAACGCAAATAGAAAAAGTTCTATAGTTTTCATAACCTTTAAATTTTCTTTTTCATTAAAAGATTCAAAAATCATTTGAATACCAATAACTAATAAAACAATAAATACAATTACATCTGGATTAATTTTAATTAAATTTAAAATATTTATTCCAACAAACATACCAATAAGCGGCATAAAAAAATGAAATAAACCAACAATAGCTGATAAAAGAAAAATCTGCTTTTTTGGAATACCTAAAGTCCCATAGGCTAAAGATAAAGAAAAAGCATCCATACTTAAACTAACTGCAACCACTAAAACTAATAAAAATTCCATAAAAGCCTCCTATAAAATATTATTATTAGAAGGCTTTAATATTACTATAAATACTTATCTAATAATTCTTTAACAATCGATTTATATTCTACATCAGTACTTTCCTCAGCTTCAATTAAACATAAAGGAGGAAACAATACACACCACCAATTATCACCTTTACCTTCACCTAAAGTAACTAATAAAGATTCATAATATCCTTCTTCATATTTCACACCTTTATATTCCTTCTCAGGAAAATAATTCATTCCAAAATTAACATCATAATTTTTATTATATTTTTCCCTTTCTAAAACTTGACCTACATTATTTTTAATAGAATCTAAATTTTCTAAGATAACTTTTCTAGCATCACCGCTACTTTTTGTATCTTTTAACAAATTATACATAGAAGTTTGAAGTTCATCACGAACTTTACCTTTTACCTTTTGGTCATAGTCAGAATTACTATTAGGCACAACCCTAATTCTAATTGCATCTTCTGGAATTTCTATGTTTTTTGCCATTACATCAGAAATAATAAAATAAAAACCAAATATAAATAACAATAAAATAATAGTCTTTTTCATAAAAAATCTACCCTCCTATTTAATCTTGGGTAGATTTGTTAAGTTTTATTCATTTATGATAATTTTCATTGTTATTTATTTTGAAAGCTCTATATATTTGTTCAAGTAAAACAACCCTAAATAATTGATGTGGAAAAGTCATTTTAGAAAAAGATAAAGCAAAATTACTACGTTTTTTTATTTCTGAAGAAAGTCCATACGATCCTCCAATAACAAATACTATATTAGAATAACTAATAAAAGTATTAGAAATTTTAGAGGCAAACTCTAAAGAAGAAAGTTCCTTTCCACCGATTTCCATAGTTATTACATAATCATTATCCTTAATATGTTTATCAATTCTAGAGCCTTCAATTTTTAAAGCTTTTTCTACGTTAGCCTCATCCATAACTTCCATTATTTCAAGTTTAGTATATTTAGATAAACGTTTTTTATACTCTTCAATCGCATCTCTATAAAACTTTTCTTTAATTTTTCCAACACATATAATTTTAATCATAATTCGATAACTTCCGTTCTCTCTTTTTGTTTGGCAATCAATAATCTAGGTGCCTGTTTACCACTTTTTTTATACGCCGTCTTATAAGCTTCAATAGCTTTTTCGGGGCTATTATTTTCCTCACTTAAATGCGCTAAAATAACACTTTTTGTTTTCTTGCCAGTAAATTCAGTTAAATAATAAGCGCAATCTTTATTAGATAAATGTCCTTTATCTCCTAAAATTCGTTGTTTTAAATGATAAGGATATTTCCCATTCATAAGCATTTCTATATCATGATTACTTTCTAAAACATACAAGTCATGATTTTTTAATTTATTATAATTACGCACATGAATATAACCGGTATCCGTCATATACATAAGAGATTTTCCTTCAGATACAAACACATAACCATTAGAATCCGCAACATCGTGAGAAGTTTTAACCGGGATAATTTTTAAATCATTAATATCCATATCGCCATTTATATAAACATAATCATCAATTAACAGTCCTAATTCTTCATCCATTTTTTCTGTAAGATAAACTATTGGGGCATATTTTTTTAGAAAAACACGCAGACCATTAATATGGTCTGTGTGTGTATGGGTTAAGAAAATTCTTTCAATCGATGAAGGCTCAACACCTATTTCTCTTAAACTGTTTTCAACATAACTACAGCTCATACCAATATCGATTAAAGATTTAGTCCCATTTGTTTCAATATAAGTGCAATTTCCTTTACTGCCACTTGCTAAAACACAAACTTTCATTATCTATAACCACCTGGATAAAGAACTGATGGATTTATATGATTCCATTTAGAACCTTTCCAAACTTCATAATGAACATGTGGACCAGTACAAGAACCTGTACAACCAACATAACCAATAACTTGTCCACGTGCTACAGTCTGACCTTTTTTAACAGCAATTCTAGACATATGAGCATAAAGAGTCATATACCCATTATTATGATTAATAACAACGTAATTACCATAACTATAATGACGTTCAGCAATCATAACAACCCCATTATTAGTAGCATATATTTTAGAGCCATAACCAGTACCACTTATATCAAGACCAGTATGTAACTCGCGGCCTCTTCCGACAGGACTATTACGATAAGCATATCCACTGCTCATTCTCCAACCACTATCAGTTGGCCATCCCCAGTTAGTAAGGCTTCCAACACCAGAAACATATTTGCTTCCCTTTAAAATTATTTTATTAACAGATGATTTTAAAACTTGTTTCCCCTGTGGATTTACATAAACTATTTCCCCATTAATCTGTTTTACATTTTGTGATACTCTAACAAGACCATTTTGACCTTCTTGAATAACTTTTTCATCACCCATTAAAAGTGAACTATCATATTTTTCTTCAGTTTTATATCTACTTTCAATATCCTCAACCACATAACTTTCTTCAACAACACTTATTTTAGGATTTGTTTCAGCTATTTTAAGTTGTTGCCCTGGATATAATAAATTAGTCCTGCTAGTTAAAGTATCATTAGCTAAAAGCAGTTCTTCTGGGTTTACTTTATTTTCAAAAGCAACCGTTTCTATAGTATCTCCAGCTTTAACATTATATACGCTTTCTTTAACTTCATCACCATACATTAAATATTTGCTTAAATCATTAACATCGGTAAATATTTTTTCATCAACTGGAATTTTAGTTTCTTTTACAGTAATATCCTCATCAACATAAACATTTTCAATAGTTTGTCCAGTTGTATCAATTTTAGATTGATCATCATCTAAATATTTTTGATAAGCATCTTTACCAACATAAGTGTCAATCAAATTAGCTACAGCCTGTTTAAAAGTATCTTTTTTCAAAACATTTATTTTTATTGGCTTTTCTTTTTTATCTTCGCTTTTTGGTTTAATTGTCATTACATAACCATTTATTGTAAAAGAAGAATCTTTATTTATTTTCTTATAAATTTTTGAAACTGGTGTAACATCACCAGAAAAAGTAGTAACTTTCTTTACCTGCAATCCTTCAGGAGCATAAACTTTTTCTACTTTATACTTGTTTTTATAGTACTGTCCATTCTTATCAATATAATTATCAAGTTCTTCTTTACTTTCGATTGTTCCTAAAAGCTTTTTATCTAAAAACACTTGATAATAATTGTTAGGAATTGGAGCTTTTTTAGCTTTAAATCCCAACAAACAAACCCCCGACAAAATGATTGCAATACCAACCACAATCACTAGTTTTTTCATTCTATCACCTACTCACTATCACGTTCTTTACTAAAGAAAGAACTAGTATTACGTTTAAATATTAAATCAACAGTTGCGGTTGGTCCATTACGATGTTTTGCGATAATAAATTCACTATTACTTGTGTATTCATCAATAGCTGCTTCTTTATTATAATAATCATCACGATACAAGAAAGATACAATGTCTGCATCTTGTTCAATAGAACCAGACTCTCTTAAATCAGATAAAAGTGGTCTTTTATCTTCACGGCCTTCAACACTACGAGAAAGTTGAGCTAACGCAATAACTGGAATCCCAAGTTCCAAGGCCATAGTTTTTAAAGAACGAGAAATTTCTGATACTTCTTGTTGTCTTTGACCAGCATATTTTGATCCACCACTAATTAATTGTAAGTAGTCGATTATAACAACATCTAATCCATCACTAGAATTAGCAAGTCGACGACATTTTGCCCTGATTTCACTAACTGTCATACCTGGAGTATCATCAATAAACATTTTTGTATCAGCAAGTCTACTAATAGACTCATTAACTCTCTTCCAATCTTGGTGTTCTAATTTTCCTGTAATTAGTTTTCCCATATCTATTTGGCCAACAGAAGCAAACATTCTATTAATTAATTGTTCCGCACCCATTTCCATATTAAATAAAGCTACTGTCTTTTTAGAATTTATTGCCATATTTACAGCTAAATTTAATGCAAAAGCAGTTTTACCCATTGCCGGACGAGCGGCGATAATAATCAATTCATTTGGATGTAATCCTTTGGTAATTCTATCTAAATCATAAAATCCTGTTGGAATACCAGTAATTTCTCCTTTTTGTTTAGATAATTCCTCCAAATCAGCTTGGGCCTTAAATAAAACATCTTGAATAGTTCTAAATTCCGTACCCATTCTATTCTTAATAACACTCTGCATTTGTTTTTCTGCTTCGTCTAAAATATCACCAATATTATCAGTAGAACCAAAACCATCACCAGCTATTTTAGTTGCTGTTTCAATTAAAGCTCTTCTTAAAAATTTTTCTTCGACAATTTTTAAATAATAGTCTACATTAGCAGCTGTTGGTACACAATTTATAATTTCAGTTAAATATTCAACCCCACCAACTGTCCCTAATTCTTTGCGTTTATCTAATTCAGCAGTAACAGTTGTAATATCAATCGGATTACCTTTTTCAGCCAAATACTTTATAACTTCAAAAATTTTACCATGAGATGCCAAATAAAAACGCTCTTTAGTCATCTCTTCTAAAACCTTTTCTAAAGCATACTTACTCAAAAACATAGAACCTAAAACTGCTTGTTCTGCGTCTATATTATTAGGCATTATTTTTTCATTCATACTATCACCTTCATTTTGTTAAATGGACTTTTACTTTAGCGATTACCTCTTTGTGTAGTTCTATTTCTACTTCAGTAATTCCTAAATTATTAATTGGTACATCAATTTTTATTTTCCTTTTATCAATATCAATACCTCTATTTTTTAATTCACTAGCTATTTGTTTCGTACTTACTGTACCAAAAACTTGATCGTTTTTTCCAACTTTAACTTTAAAATCTAAAGTCATTTTGGAAAGTTTATCTTTTATTTTATTACATTCATTAATCTTTTTTTCTTCTGCTTCTTTAGCGAGCTTGTTTTGTTTATCTAAAACAGCCTTACTGCCTTTTGTTTCTAAAACAGCTAAGTTGTTTGTAATTAAATAATTACCATAACCATCTTTAACATTTATAGTTTGTCCCTTTTTTCCTTGCTTTTTTACATCTTCTAAAAGTATAACGCGCATTTTATCCCTCCATGACTACATTTTTTATCATTTCAACAACTTCGGCATTACTCTTATCAGTAAATTGTGCGGCTGCATCAGTAACATGCCCGCCACCTCCTATAGCACTCATAAGAACAGCAGCACTAACTTTTCCCATAGAACGTGCGCTCACACAAACATTTCCATTACTTAATCTACCTACTGCAAACGATACTTGGACATCATCAAATCTTAAAAGTTCATCAGCCAATATAGCTAAATCAACATTATCATTAATATCGTCACCCATATCACATAATAAATATCCATCAGTTATAAAATAACTTCCTTTAATATGTTCATTTCTTTTTATCGCATCGTCCTTTGACTCTTTTAGTAACTCTTTTTTAATAATAGGATCTGCTCCTAATCTAGCCAAAATACCTGCCATTTTAAAAGTATTTTCAGTTGTTTTTAAACTATAAGAATGTGTATCAACTTCCATACCAGCTGATAATATTGTAATAATAATTGGATTTAAACTTTTATTTAAATAAACTAAATACTCTGTAATAATTTCAACAATGCTAGATTTATTTGAATTAATATATTCAAATACTGTATTAGAAATATGTTCAGAACTATTGGTGTGATGATCGATTACAAAAATATCTTTTATTTTATCTAATAATTCAGGATTTTGAACTAACATTGGTTTTTGAGTATCTAAAACAATAAGTAAAGTGTTTTCGTTAATGAAATTTAATACTTCTGAATATGTTTTAAAATTAACTTCAATATTGTTCTCTTTCAATAAATCAACTGTTTTTTCTACAGAAATAGTTGCCTTATCATCAGGATAAATAACAAAACAATCTTTTTTAAAACTTTGGATAATTTTAGATAAAGCAATCGCACTTCCCATACCATCTAAATCAGGGTGTTTATGTGTCATTATTACTACATTAAAATGTGATTTAATATTTTCAGTTAATTTTTTAAATAAGTAATCCATCGTTTTCACCTCTAATTAATATTATACTATAATTTTAGATTATTGTCTTTAATTAAAAAGAAAAAAACTATGTTTTACAAAATACCAATAAGATGTGGTACTTTTTCTATAAAAATATAATTCATTCAAAGAAAAAGAAATAGATAAAACTATTTTAGTTCTTCTATTTCTTCTTTAGTTAAACCTGTAACTTTTGTTATTGTTTCAATATCAATGTTTTCTGCAAGCATGTTTTTAGCTATTTCTATCTTTTCTTCTTTTTTGCCTTCAATTTTCCCTTCGATTTTTCCTTCCTCTTGGGCATTACTAATTTTTTCATACTCTACCAAAGCATCTAGCTTTTCTTTTTCCCATTCATGTAAAACAAATTCATCTTTACTCATTCTTATCACATCTCCTATAAACTTATCTAATTCGTTTTCTTCTAAGATGTTTCTTAATATATCATAAATTTCTGTAAATGTCTTGGCTGTTAAAGCAGCTAACCATACTGTTTCTTCTTCTCTATCTCCATTATAATATAACTTTCTATATACTTCAAGATATTTTAAAACAATCACAAAATTTTCATGATATACTTCTTTTTTTGTTATATCATAAGGTACTATTATGTTTTCTTTTCTGCCATAATTTTTCCCTCTTGTATTTATATTTAATTGAAATAAGTATACATCTTTTAATTTAGATACTTTTTCCCCTTTTTCTAAAAGTGTTGAAAATAGTTTTGTTTGTAATAAAAAATTTCTTAATTTTACATTTTTAAATTGTTCTGTATTTATTTCTACTGATATATGCATATTATCATTTAATATTGCATGCATATCTACCACCTTTTGATACTCTTTATGATTTTCCTTTAAAAGTTCATTTGGCCCAAAAGTCATTTTAGTATCTTCTGGTAGTTTTTCTAAATGTAAAGACGATATTATTAATCTTTTTAAAGCGTTTTTATTTGATAGAAATATTCCTTTAAAACAAGGATCAAAAACAATTGGAATAAGTTTACAAGTTTTATCTAATTCTACTAAATCTTCTCTAGTATAAATAGATTGTGTATCAGTCATATAATCACCATCCTTTCATTTGTCATGACTGATTAGGAAGGTAAATTTTACCTTCGTATATATCCTACTGTTTTTCTATATCAAATTCCTTCTTAAAAACGAAAAAAATTGCAAAAAAATGCAATTTCTTTATTTTTTTAACTCTCAATTACTTTATATTTAACTTTAGATAAATCTATTTTTACTGATGCAGTTATTGTTCTTGTTTCTCCTGCTTTCATAGGATTCCCAATATAACCATGTAAAACAACTATAGAATTACCATTTTTATCTTTCAAATTAATATTTACTTTTTCAATATTAATTTCTTCTTGTGTTGGATTAGTTACATCCATCGATAAAGTATATTGTTTACCATCTTTAATCAAAGTAGTATTAGTAAAATTTAAGTTGCCAAATGTTTCGTCTTTTATAATACCTTGTTCTGTAATAGCTTCTTTATAATCAGTTTTTACCTTTTTTGTAGAAGTTTTATTATTATCTTTTATAATAAATAGTACTACAACTACAAAAACTAATATACTTATTATTAATAAACTTAATATGATTTTCTTATTTTTTAATTTTATTATTTTCATAAATGTTCTCCTCGTATAATATTATATTGCTTATATTAGGCAAGGGATAAAAGTATAACATTATTACCTATATTTAAAATATTCAATTTGTGATTATATTAAGTGTTTCTATAACAAATATCCATTTTAATTTTAGCTTCTATTTGTATAATTATATGTTTTTCCAGTTAATTTAACATAATCTACATCGCAAAGAAGATATTGATAGTTTGAAAGCAACTGTACCCCAATATAATAATTACCAGTAAGCTTTGAAATATCTAGCTCAAGGGCAGGATTACTGCCTCCAGCAGGTATTGTTTTGGAAGTGTAGTTTCCTTTTTCGTGTACCCATGATGAACGTGACGAAACAACCCCCAACATAAGATAAGCTTCCCGTACCCCCTCATGACAATAATGATAGGTAGATATTTTACTATAATCATCTAATGAGTAGCTGCTTGTACTTGTTATTTGACCTCTGGCGTTATCTGTTGTCATAGGCTCAAAAAAATAATAATAAAGATTCTCATTGTAATTAATATCCATCCTTGCTCCATCGAACAAATTCCCGCTAAATTTGCCGGCACCACTAATTTTATATAATTCAAATATAGTTAAATCATCCTTTTTCCATGTAGGATAAACTGTGGCCTGACTGCAACCTGTATTTGAAACTTTAAATGACTTAGTACTACTATTTATTGTTTGGCTTGTTGAATTATTACATACTATTGTAGCCCCTTGATAAGTAAACCCACTACTTGGGGTTGCTGTAAAAGTTATTGTTTCAGTATAAGATGCTAATGTCTTTGATAAACTAATGCTTCCTCCTCTTACTGTTCCTGCTGATAATCCATATTTTATAGTTGGTGTATAACTACTACTTACTGTATTTTTTCCATCACTTACTGTTCCAGATAATGTTCCTGAAGCAGTAAATAATACATTTACGGTTGTACTTGTTACATTTACTGCTGTTCCACTATCTTTTTTATATGTACATGTATATGTACTTCCACATCCTGATGGATATGTTATTGTTACTGTACTTTTACCTGCTTCTTGTGTTTCTTTATAAGTTGGTACTGCTATTGCATTTGGCTGTACTGATGTACTTGCTGATGTTGTTGTTTTTCCTATACCTGATGTTACTCTTACCTGTATTGGATATGACTTTGTATTATCTAAGTTGTTAAAAGTATATGTCTTATTTGTTCCGTTATTTACCCATGTATTTCCGCCATCATTACTAAACTCATATTTTGTTATTCCACTTGTTGCGGATGCTGTTGCGACTACAGTTATTGACTTTGTTGTTTTTGATGTAGCAACTGATAATGTTGGAGCGTTTTTATCTATCTTTACTTGGGTTGTCGATTCGTTTGATATATTTCCTTCTTTATCTATAGCTCTAAATCTAATTGTTTCATTTCTATTAACAGTATAAGTTATTGTTGTTTGTTCATTTGATGTTGTTAGAGCTCTAGTTGTCCAAGCATCATTTTCATACCACTCATATCTATCTATTCCACTTCCTTCATCGGTTGATTCTAAGGTTATTATTACATCATTAGATGTCCAATCACCATTTGAACTATTTGTTATTGTTGGTGCTGATGGTTTTATATCATCTACAGCTTTGGCAGTTAACGTTATATTTTGATTTATGTTTATTTTATCTCCTGCATTTCCTACTTTTGTTTCACCATTATACCAGCCTTGTATTGTATAGCCAGGTGCTGTTATAGATGGTAATGTTAATTCACAGTTTGTATCATTATTATATAAATAACATGTTTCATTTTCTTTTCCAATACTGCTTATTCCATTATCTTTTGTATAACTTACTGATAAGCCTTTTCTAAATATGGCATATAGTGTTGTATTTTGTGATGGCATATTTAATGTTTCTAATCCTTCTTTAGCATCTTTATTTGTATTCCAACCTACAAATTCATATCCTTCTTTATCAGCTGTTTCACTTAAATCTATACTTTCATTTTCTGGTGAATAATAACTTTCATTTGGTCCATATGTCCCACCATTTGTTTGATAGTCAAATGTTAATAAATAATCATTTGTTGGAACTATTGTTCCTCCTTCTGCTTGAGCATAATTTAAATCTATACTTGTTTCTGCACTTCCTTCAGTTATAGTTCCTGTAAATTCTGGATTATATTCTATTTTTACTTTTATTATTTGTTCATTTCCCTTTAATAGTTTTTCTCCCTTGGTATATCCTGATATAGTTATTAATAGAGCTTCATTTTGGGTTTTTATATTTTTATTTATATTATCTAATTTTGCATCTATTGTTCCATTATTTTTAACTGTTACATTGTATTCTATAGAATCGCCTTTTTGATATAGATTTGCTTCCATATAAGCTGTTAAATCTGTCCATATTGGGGCTTTTGCTTCTTCTGCATCTCCTGTTTGATTTGCTTTTGTTACATTTATTATTTTTATATCCCAATTACTTGTTATACTTGTTGTCCCATTTATTTTTAGAATACTTTGAAAAGTGGCATATCCTACTGACATAATTAATAATAAACCACATAAAATTCCGATGATTACTGTATTTTTTCTTCTTTCTCTCATATATTTCTCCATTGCTTTTATTTTATAAACTTTAAAATCTGTGATATATTTTGCTAACATTACATACACCAAACCGGTGTATTATATCACAATAATACACCAAATTGGTATATTTGTAAAGAGGTGACACTATGATAGGAAAAGCATTAAGATATATGAGGAAAACAAAAGGCGAAAAACAAGAAGTCCTCGCAAAAAAGATAAATATTAGCCAACAAAACCTATCAAGATATGAAAGAGAACAAAGAATAGTATCCTTTGATATAATAGAAAAAATCGCCAACGAATATAACTATGAAATATATTTTATAAATAAAAAAACAAACGATAAATTCACTGTAAAAGAAATACAAAGAAAAGACTAAGAATTCCCCTTAGTCCTTATTTTTTGCGCAAATTTCTTTATTTTATTAAATCTGTGATATAAACCTGATTTAGTTATTTTATTACCTGTTTCTATAGTAATAATTTCACTTAATTCAAGTAGTGAAGCATCAGGATATTTTACTCTATATTCACAAGCAATTCTTTCTTTTTCATCCAACAATTCAAATAAATCATTATCTTTTATTAATTCAATATCTTTTATTTGATTGTTTGATGTTTCTATTATTCTATCAACATTAGCTTGTTCACAATTATTTAAACGATTTGTCATGTTCTTATGATCTCTATAAATTCTAATATCTTCATAATAAAGTACAGCTTTACTTGCTCCAACCATTCGTAAGAAATCCCCTATTTTTTCAGCTTCTTTGATATAAACCATATAATTGTTATCACGGTGTAAAACTTTACTGTTTAAATTATAATCATTTAATAAATTATTTAAATAATATGAATATTTCTCATTATTTAAATTAAATTCTAAGTGATACCTAGAGGTTTTGGGATCATTAATACTTCCATTCATTAAAAATACACCTCGTAGATATGCCCTAGAAAGCTCATCGTCAGCTAAAATAAAATCTTCTGGCTCTTCTTTATCAATACCTAAAGAACTCAAAATCAAATCCATTTTAGACTTAATTTCAAGAATATACATCATTTTTTTGTTATAATTATAGCCTTTTCTAACAGTGATTTTTGGATGAACATCATAAATATCTTTAATCAAAGAAAATATTCTTCTAGCCACACTATTGTTTTCTGTAGTTATGATAATACCATCATCAATAACTGCACTACTATGTATAATACCAGAAAGTTCAGAAATTTTAATCATTTCATCAACTTCTAATTTACTAAGTTCATCTTTAACTATACTAGTAAAAGACATACAATCACCTCTAATCTAATAAATAAGATAAAAGATCAATAGAAACTTTTAAAGCATTATGTCTAATTATATTATTTTCAATTAAAACATAATTATTTTCAATTACATCTACATCTAATTTTTCAAGATTTTTATAATCTACTTCAACTAAATCTTTTTCTTCGGTAGTTGCATATTTTTGGATAATTTCAGGTTCGATTTTTCCATTATTAACCACAACTGCATCCACTTTTCTTGTACCTAAAAACTTATTAAGTAATCTAATATGATGGCTTACTAAAAATTCATCTGTTTCACCTGGTTGAGTCATAACATTACAAATGTATATAATTTTAGCCTTACTTTTTTCAAGTTCTTGTATAACTTCTTTACAAATTAAATTAGGAATAATACTAGTAAATAAACTTCCCATACTTAAAATAATTGCATCAGCTTCTCTAATTGCTTTTAAAACATCTGGATTAACAGTTGGTTTTTCTTTATAAAAAACTGATTCAATTCCTTTTTTATATTCAGTAATTTTATGTTCACCTTCTACAATAGTTCCATCTGTCATTCTACCCATTAAAGTAATATTATCTTCAGTTAATGGAAGGACTTTTCCTCCTAATTTAAGAATTGAATTTACAAGTTCAATTCCATCAGACATATTTCCAGTAATATCTTTAGCTCCTGTAAGCAACAAATTTCCAATAGGATGCCCATTTAAATCACTATTAGTATCAAAACGATATTCTAACAATTTCCCAACACTTTCTTCATCTTCAGATAGACTAATAAGTACTTTACGAATATCTCCCACGGCAAGCATATTAAACTCTTCTCTTAATCTTCCGGTACTTTTCCCATCATCACTAACTGTAACAACAGCCGAAATATCAAAAGGTACTTTTTTTAAACCTTTTAATAATATACTCATTCCTGTTCCACCGCCTAAAACGGCTACTTTTATTTTTTCCACTCTATTCACCTGCTTTTATACTTAGTGCTGCTACAGCACCATCACTTGCAGCCGTAATAATTTGATAATAATCCTTTTGGATTACATCACCACAAGCATAAATGTTTTGTTCGGAAGTCTCCATATGTTGATTAACAACAATATATCCATTATTCTTTTCTACATTAGATATAAAATCTGTTTGAGGTTTTCCTCCTATTGCAACAAATAGTCCCTCTATATCTATTTGTTTTCCATCTTTTAAAATTACCCCACATAATTTATTATCTTTAGAAAGTAATTCACTTAATTCACAACCTTTTAAAATTGTAATATTTTCACAATTACTAACTTTCTGTACAAGCTCACTATGAGCCCTTATTTCAGATCTAACAAAAATATAAATTTGTTTACATAAATCTGATAAATATAAAGCATTAGTTAAAGCCGAATCTCCGCCACCAACAACTCCAACAACTTTATTTTTATACAAAGTTCCATCACAAGTAGCACAATAACTAATTCCACTTATCGAATTTTCACCATTAAGTCCTAATTTTAAAGGAGTCCTTCCAGTAGCAATAATTATATTTTTACACTTAAATTCTTTGTTATTTAATTTAACAATATAATAACCGTTTCTATTAATAGATGTTACTTCACCAAATTCAAAAGGAACTTCACTTTTTTTTACATGATTAAACATAGCTAAAGCAAGTTCTGCTCCATTAATATTGGGAAAACCTAAATAATTATCCACCATATGAGTTTTTAACATTTGCCCGCCAGGAGCATCCTTATCAATTAACAAAACAGAAAGACCCGCTCTTTTTAAATACAAAGAGGCTGATAACCCAGCTGGTCCAGCACCAATAACAATAGTATTATAATCCATCTGTCATAACCTCCTTATAATTCTTACTTTTTTTCGTGCAAATTATAAATAAAATAATTCCGCTTATAATCATAAATAAAGATACCAATTGAGCCACTTTTAAACTAAAGAACATTAAACTATCAGTACGAAGTCCTTCAATAAAAAATCTACCAATTCCATACCATATTAGATATAAACTAGTAATCATTCCAATTTTATTCTTTTTCCATCTTCTAAAAAGTAATAACAAGATAAATCCTAATAAGCACCATAAAGATTCAAAGAAAAATGTTGGAATATAATAAGTTCCGCCAATATTCATTCCGTTTATTATAAATTCTGGTAAATGTAAATCTTGCAAATAAGCTAATGTTGTTTCAGGACCGTGAGCTTCTCCATTAAAAAAATTACCCCATCTTCCAATAGCTTGACCTATAATAAGTCCCACAACAATAAAATCAAGAATCAATAAAATATTTATATCTTTCTTTTTTAGATAAATTACTATAAAAATTAAAGTAAATATTATCCCACCATGAATTGCCAGTCCACCATTCCAAATAGCAAAAATTTCTAAAGGATGTAAGCTATAATAATCAAGATTAAATAAAACAAAATATAATCTAGCCCCAACAATTCCAATTAATATTGCCATAAATAATAAATTTACTATAAAATCTTCGTCGAAACCAAATTTTTTAGCTTCTTTTATAACTAATCCACCACCAACAATAACAGCCAAAAATATAAACAAAGAATAATAATGGATACTTATAAAACCTAAATCAATCGTTGGATTCATTTGATTTGCCCCTTCCTTTTATTGGCTCAAGAATAAATGTATCCATAAGAATATTTAATATTGAGATTAAAATTGCCGCGCATACAGCAAACCAAATTCCATATATTTGAAAATGTGGATATAAAATCACACTAACAATTTTTAAAATAATTAAATTAATAAATGGATAAAATAATCCTAAAGTAATACCAGTAATTGGAATAGTTAACCAAATAAGTAGTGGTTTAATAGTTTTATTAAACAAATAAATTATAATAGCTGCCACTAAACTCCATAAACCATAATAAGCATTATCAATATATAAAGTATCATTAAAAATAAGTGAAGTTATTATTAAAATAACTGCATAACCAATCATACTAAAAATCCAACTAAATATTTGATGTATTGTCTGTTTTGAAATTAGTTTATTTTGCACATTGTTCACCCGTTTCTATATAAAATTTCTTCTTATAAAATTATATCACATTTCAGTTATATTTTTCTCTTTTTATATTAAGAAAAAGAAAAAAGCAAGAATACACCTGCTTAATTATTATCTAGTTCCAAATGTTTTTTGGTTTCCTTTTTTATGTTTATATTCTATATCTAAAACTTTATCTTTTTCAATTAAACTATAAACAGCTTGTTCCAATAAAGAACTATTATCTACAACTTTTGCTGAAAAAATGTTATCTAAACTAAAACGACAAACTATATCTTCGATATCTTTATCTACCACCATATAACCTAAAGCATCATCTTCAAACGCTGGAGAAAAAGAACAATGTTCTAATAAAGCTTTCCCATCAGCTTGCATATCTTCTACACTGTCAAATATAAATAATCGCCTATAGCTAAGAAAATCTTCATCATTTGCAAAATTGATATCTAAATCACTACCAAAAAATCCCATTTTATCATCAAACTCTTCTAAAGAGATATGTTCAGAATGAAACATTGAACAAAGTTTAAAATCAATTAAAGTTATATCAGATTCAGTTATTTCTTTTAGTTCATCTAATAAATCTCCTAATCTTATTTTTACAGATTCAATCTGTTCCAATTCAAATTGTTTTTTATAACATTCTTCAAGTTCTTGGCAAATATCTTTTAATTCGTTTCTTAAGGCTGTTTTTTATCACTAAGACTTGCAATAGTCTTATCTAATTTTTTTCTAGTAAAATAATTACTCATAGGTATCTCTCCTTTTTAATGTAGTATATTATATAGTATTTTTTCTAAATTTACAATCTTTTTATTCACTTTTTAATTCAAATAAAATATCTCGTAATTCCATAGCCCTTTCAAAATCAAGATTTTTAGCTGCTTCCTTCATTTCATTTTCAATATTAATCATTAACTTAGCTTTTTCAGATTTACTTAATTTTTGAGGTTTGTCCTCCTTAACTTCTTCATTGTTAGAAATTAAATCCCTAATCTCTTTAACAATAGTTTTAGGTACTATACCATGTTCTTTATTATATGCATCTTGAATACTTCTTCTTCTTTCAGTTTCTTTAATAGCCTTATCCATCGCATCACTGACATAATCTGCATACATGATAACTCTACCTTCAGCGTTTCTAGCTGCTCTACCAATAGTTTGAATAAGACTTCTTTCACTACGTAAAAAGCCCTGTTTATCTGCATCCATAATCGCAATTAAACTAACTTCAGGAATATCAATACCTTCTCTAAGTAGATTTATTCCTACAACTACATCATATTTACCAAGTCTTAAATCACGAATAATTTTAGTTCTTTCCAAAGTTTTAACTTCATTGTGTAGATAAGCAACTTTAATATCAATTTTTTTAAGATACTGAGTTAATTCCTCCGCCATTCTAATAGTTAAAGTTGTAATTAAAGTTCTTTCATTTTTATCTATTTGTTTTCTAATTTGTTCTACTAAATCATCAATTTGATTTTTAATAGGCTTTACTTCTATTAATGGATCTAATAAACCAGTAGGTCTAATAATTTGTTCCGTAACTTCATTATTACATTTTTCCATTTCATAATCACCAGGTGTAGCGGAAATATAAATAACATTATCTAATTTTTTTTCAAACTCATCAAATTTAAGTGGCCTATTATCCATCGCACTTGGAAGTCTAAAACCATAATCAACTAAAACTCTTTTACGTGCTTGGTCCCCATTATACATAGCTCTTACTTGAGGTAAAGTAACATGTGATTCATCAACAACAAGTAAAAAATCATCACCGAAGAAATCAATTAATGTTGTAGGTGTTTCCCCAGGACCACGTAAAGCCAAATGCCTAGAATAGTTTTCAACACCTCTACAAAAACCAGTTTCTGAAAGCATTTCAATATCATAATTAGTTCTTTCCATTAACCTTTGATATTCAAGCAATTTATTATCTTTTTTAAATTTATCAAGCTGTTCATCTAATTCTGTTTTAATATTTTCTATTGCTAACTTTAATTTATCTTCACTTGTAACGAAGTGACTAGCTGGAAAAATAGTAATAGTTTTTTTATCAGTTAATATAGCGCCCGTTACAATATCAAATTCACTAATTCTATCAATTTCATCGCCAAAAAATTCAATTCTAATTCCTTTAGAGTGTTGGTTGACTGGAATAACTTCTAAAACATCGCCACGTACTCTAAAAGTTCCCCTTTTTAAATCAATATTATTTCTTTCATAAAGCATTTCAATAAGTTTTTCTAAAACAAAGTCTCTATCTACTGTTTGCCCAGTAGCTAAAGAAAGCATTTTATTACGATATTCTTCAATTTCACCAATACCATAAATACAAGAAACTGAAGACACAACAATTACATTTTTATTATTTAATAAAGCCGAAGTCGCATAATGTCTAAGTTCATCAATTTCATCATTAATAGATGCATCCTTTTCAATATAAGTATCTGTTTTTGCCACATAAGCTTCAGGTTGGTAATAATCATAATAAGAAACAAAATAACAAACATAATCATCTGGAAATAATTCTTTAAATTCCGAATATAATTGTCCAGCAAGTGTCTTATTATGAGCAAGCACTAAAGTAGGTTTATTAACTTCTTTTATTACATTAGCAATCGTAAAAGTCTTACCTGTTCCAGTTGCACCTAATAATACTTGTTGTTTTTTACCTTCTTTAATTCCATTTACTAAACTTTCAATAGCTTTTGGTTGATCTCCGCTAGGTTTATAATCCGATACTAATTTAAACATATTTTACCTTCTTTCAAACCAAAATAATCTATTTATATATTTTACCATTTATATAATATTAAAACAATAAAAAAAGCTTATAAATAAACTTTTATTTCTTTCTTAATTTAGATACAAAGAACCCTTCATATAAATCTGTTGGACATATACAAATAGTTCCTGAAATATTAATTGGTAATAAAGGAATACCTCTAAATAAACCTTCTTCTATAGGTACAATTTCTAAATTATATTTTTTCATAATAAAATCTAAAACCTCTTCATTTTCTTCTTTTAGAATAGAACAAGTAGAATAAATGATTTCCCCACCTGTTTTTAAATGTTTAACTGCCGATTCTAAAAGTTCTTTCTGAAATTTTATAGAACGATTAACTAAATCTTCGGTAAAAGTTTCATTTAAATTATCATTAATATTTAAAGTTCCGCTTCCACTACAAGGAGCATCTAATAAAATTTTATCAAAAGTAAAATATTCATCTAAATTTCTACCATCTTTTACAACAACACTAATTTTTTTAGACCCTTGTTTTTGAATATTATATTTTAATCTTTCAGTTCTTATTTTATTTTTCTCTAAAGCCATAATCAAAGCTTTATTGTTAGATAAATTGGCCATTTGTGTAGTTTTTCCACCTGGTGCGGCAGCCATATCTAAAATAGATTCACTTTCTTTTGGGGAAACAACTAAAGGAGGAATCATAGAAGATAAACTTTGAAAATAAATTAACCCATTCTCATACATCGGAAGTTTTTTAATAAAATCTTCTCTAACATTTTCAATAATTAAGGCATCCTTATACCAAGAAACATCTTTAAAAGAAACATTTAATTTAGATAACTCTTTTTTTATTTCATCTACTATTGTTTTAGAAGTATTAACCCTTAAAGTTACTGGCCTAGCATAAGAATACCCTTTTATTATTTTTTGTACAGTTTCTTCATCATAATCATTAATAAGTTTATTATATAAAAAATATGGAATGTTTTTTTTCATAGTAACTCTCCTTTTACCGAATTATAACATATTTTAAAGTATAGAAAAAGAGTTCATAACGAACTCTATTGTTTATCAATTTTGAAATTAGCCTGATAGCTATTACCTAAATCAATTTCATCAACATCAATTTTATAACCTAATCTTTCGATTTGATCAGCACAATTTCTAATTAAACGAATTACTTCAATAAAATTATTATTTGTTGATTCAATAGCAGAAGAATTATTAACATTACTATTCATAACATCTGGAGTTGGGGCTTCTAAAATATCTGAATCTGGGATGTTGGTCATAACTGGCTCTGGAACTGCTGGAACAACAGATTCTGGAGTTGGTTGAATAGTCTGAGTTACAGGTTCTACCATTTGTATTGGTTCTGCCGGAACTTCTTCTATCAATGGTTGTTCTGGAATATTAAATGCCTCTGGAGTAATAGGTGCTTGATTTTGAACTAATTCACTATAAAGTGGTGATTGTTGTCCTTCGCTTTCATTATTTATCAAAGTTTTTGGCTGAATCGTATCCGTTCTTGGCATAACAATTGGTTCTACCACAGACTCCATTGGTTGCTCCTGTGGAATTGATGATACATTTTCTTGTACAGGTTGAATTACAGGTTCTGGATTTATTGTTTCCACATTAGGAGAAACTATAGATTCTTCTGGTAATTGTGAATTCATTGCATTTTTTACTGCTTCCGCAATACTAACTCCCTCTGTTTCCGATAATGTTTCTACTTCAGGTGCTTCATTAGATGTTATTGGTTGTTCTGAAACAATATTTTCTACAGGTTTATCTAATTGCTCAGAATTTGGTATAGACTGAGTTACAGTTTCTGTATTAGTTGGTTGTAAGTTAGAAGGTAATTGATTAAATATACTATCAAAACTTGCTTCATCGCTTGCTGGAACACTTGGTGTTTCTACTTTTTGTTTTTCTTCTGGTTGAACAATTCCACTAAAATTAACAAATTTATTTTGATCATCATTTACCAAAGGAATTTCACTTTCAGTTGATGGTTCTATTTCAGAAATAATTGGTTCTACTGGATTAGTAGGCATCTCAAAAACATTATTGTCATTTTTCATAAGTTCAGAAATATCTTTATTTTCTTCTGGTACATTAATATCTTGAGCTTCTCTCATAATTTTATCTATATCCATACCCTTTTCATCCTTTCTCATTAAGTTTTCTTCTATTTCTTTTGGTAAACTAACTCTAATAATTTCATGACTACCTCTAGGAACAGCCTTTTTTGGCTTATTTATTGGTTCATCAGCCCCAAATAATTCTTCAACTGGTTCTGATTTGATAAAATTTGGTTTCTTTATTTCTTTTTCAGTGATTGTTTCCTTTTCTGGAATAATCACTTCTTTATCTTTTTCTAACACATCTCTAATTGCTTCATCTGTTTTCTTAACAGTTAGTCTTTCATTTATAATCCTATTAAGCATTTCTATTTGTTTGTTTCTATCATTTAACCTTAATAAAGATCTTGCATGTCTTTCTGAAATTTTTCCATTCAAAAGAGCATACTGAACTTGGTCATCCAAATTAAGTAATCTTACTTTATTAGCAATTGTAGATTGCGTTTTTCCTAATTTTTCCGCTAATTGAACTTGTGTAATATAACCCATATCTAATATTCTTTTATATGATACAGCTTCTTCAATAGGAGTTAAATTTTGTCTTTGTACATTTTCAAGTAAAGCTATTTCTTCACTTTCTTTATCATTTAAGTTTATAATAATAGCAGGGATAGTACTTTTATTAGCAATTTTACTAGCTTTATATCTTCTTTCACCAGCAATTATTTCATATTTATCACCAATTTGACGAACAACGATTGGTTGAATTACACCATATTTACGAATAGATTCAGCAAGTTCATTTAATTTTGTTTCATCAAAATGAATACGTGGTTGAAATCTATTTGGTAAAACATCTTCAATATTTAGTGTATTTAAATTGCCATATTCATACATAAAGTACCCCTCCCTTCTATTCTTTTATAATTATCATACTATTTTTTGGGAAATATTTCAACAATTTTTGTGAATAAAAAAAAACTTTAGTAAATTTTCTAAAGTTTTCCTTAATTTATAAAGGTTTTTTCTTTATTTCAGAAAACCTTCTTGGATATTTCCCAGAAGTATTTTGAAGCTTTTGAACCATAATAATTGTACGATTACTTTCCTCAATTGGTAATAAAAATTTTTCTTCTTTTAAAATTTTTGAATTTAATATCTTTAAAGCATTCTTACTTTCATTAGTATCTTCATTTCCTTTTAAAGCAATAAAATATTTAGAATTTTTAACCAAAGGAATAGAATATTCTAATAAAATTGGAAGTGAAGCAACTGCCCTAGCGGTAACAACATCAAATTTATCCCTGTTTTTTAACGCATATTCTTCAGCTCTAGCATGAATACATTCCACATTATTTAATTTTAATTCCTCGCAAACTAACTTTAAAAAGTTAATTCGCTTATTTAATGCATCAACTAAAGTTAATTTTAAATGAGGAAAACATATTTTTAAAACAATTCCAGGAAAACCAGCACCAGTTCCAATATCACATAAACTATCTACTTCATTTAAATTAATAACCTTACATAAAGTTAAACTATCATAAAAATGTTTCAAAAACACTTCTTTTTTATCAGTAATTGTTGTTAAATTAATTTTTTCATTCCATTCAACTAATAATTCATAATATTTTTCTAACTTTTCAAACATTTCATTAGTTAAATCAATACCTAATTTATTAGTTTCTAAAATAAATAACTCTTTATCCATGGTAATCCCTCTTTAAATAAATCATTAAAATAGATATATCAGCAGGATTAACCCCACTAATACGTAATGCTTGACCTAAAGAAGTAGGTTTTACTTCTTTAAGTTTTTGTTTAGCTTCACTAGCTAAATTATGCATCGCATCATAATCAATATCTTCAGGTATTTTTTTATCTTCAAGTTCATTCATTTTAGCTGCTTCTTTCATAGCTTTAGCAATATAACCTTCGTATTGGATTGATATTTCAGCTTGTTCAAGAACATCTTCATCATATTCTTTAGATAATAAATGAGTTAATGAATTAATTTTAACTTCAGGTCTTTTAAGTAAATTATATAAACTAAGACCATCTTTAATCTCTGTAGTACCGATACTAATCAAAAATTCATTATCATTAGGAGTTACTTTTTTATTTTTAAGTTCTTCCATTAATTTTTTGATATTTTCTTTTTTAGTTACAAACTTTTCGTATCTTTCATCATCGATCAATCCAACATTATGCCCATATTCTCTAAGTCTCAAATCAGCATTATCATGTCTTAATAATAATCTATATTCTGCGCGAGAAGTAAGTAATCTATATGGATCTCTTATACCTTTGGTAACTAAATCGTCAATTAATACACCAATATAGGCTTCGTCCCTTTTTAAAATCAAAGGATCTTTCCCTTCTAATTTCAAAGAAGCATTAATACCAGCAATTAAACCTTGACATGCAGCTTCCTCATAACCACTAGTACCATTAATTTGACCAGCAGTGAATAAATTCTCTATTTTTTTAGTTTCTAATGACCTTTTAAGTTGCGTTGGATAAATAGAATCATATTCAATCGCATAAGCATATTTTAAAATTTTCGCATTTTCTAAACCTGGTAAACTATGAACCATTTTTTCTTGTACATCGTAAGGCATAGAAGTAGAAAAACCTTGGACATAAATATCATCATAATATAAACTTTCAGGTTCTAAAAATAATTGATGTTTTTCTTTATCCGCAAATCTAACCACTTTATCTTCAATAGAAGGACAATATCTAGGACCAATACCTTTAATATCATCAAGTCCACCATACATGCTAGATTTATTTAAATTATCATTAATAATTTTATGTGTTTCAGGAGTTGTATAAATTAAATGACAAGGAACTTGAGCATCTATATCATATTGAGGTTCCATATTAAAACTAAATGTATGATATACACTATCACCATCTTCTACTTTAGTCTTCGAAAAATCAATAGAACTTTTATCAATACGTTGTGGGGTACCCGTCTTTAATCTTTTAATTTCAAAACCTAATTTAGCTAAATTATCGCTTAAATGATTAGAAGGTTTTTCACCATGAGGACCTTCTCTTCTTCTAGTATCACCAACTAAAATATCCGCTTTTAAATAAGTTCCTGTAGTTAAAATAACAGCAGATGAACTAATTTCCTTACCATCTTCTAAAACAACACCTTTAATTTTATCATTTTCAACAATTAAATCTTCAACTAAAGCTTCTAAAATATCTAAATTAGCAGTAGATTCTAATGTTTTAAGCATTTCTTTAGGATATGTAATTTTATCTGCTTGAGCACGAAGAGCACGAACAGCAGGACCCTTACCACTATTAAGCATTTTTATTTGGAGTAAACTTTTATCAGCATTACGCCCCATTTCACCACCTAAAGCATCTATTTCACGAACAACAATACCTTTCGCACTTCCTCCAATAGAAGGATTACAAGGCATATCTGCAATATTCTTAATATTTCCCGTAACTAATAAGGTTTTATGCCCTTTTCTAGCAGAAGCTAACGCAGCTTCACAACCTGCATGACCTCCACCTACAACTATAATTTCATAATCCATAAAGTACACCTTCTTTTTCCATCTAATGTATTATACTATCTTTTCTTTCTTTTAACAATGTTTTATAACAAAGAAAAACTCAAATAATTTGAGATTTTTCTATTTTCCTACACAAAAATTTTCAAATATTTGATCAATTAACTCATCATCATAGTTTTCACCAATAATACTTCCAAGTAAATTCCAAATATTTTTCAAATCAATTTCAATCATATCTAAAGTAAAACCTTGTTCTAAACCACTATTAACTTCTTTAATAGCTTCGCTTATCTGATTTAAAATAGCTAAACTACGCGCACTACTTAAATAATTGTAATCAGAAGTTTCAATTTGTTCTAAATTAAATAATTCTTTTATTTTTTCTTTAATACCATCAATATTAATATTTTCAGAAGCACTAACATAAACAGTATTTTTAAGATTTTCATCATCGATTTTCTTTTCTAAATCACATTTATTAATAATCGTAATATAATTTTTACCATTTAATTTATTTAAAATCTTTTTATCATCATCCGAAAGTTTAGAATTATAATCAAGTACTAATAAAACTAAATCAGCTTCATCAATTAATTTTAGACTTTTTTCAACCCCAATACTTTCAACTACATCATCAGTTTTTCTTATCCCAGCCGTATCAATTAAGTTCAAAATAAGGTTATCCATGATTAATGTAGCTTCTACACTATCTCTTGTTGTCCCTTGAATTTCCGTAACAATAGCTTTTTCCTCACCAATTAAATTATTAAGTAAACTACTTTTACCAACATTTGGTTTTCCAATTATAACAGTCTTAATTCCATTCTTTAAAAGCTCACCATTTTTAGCTTCAGAAATAATTTTATTAACTCTTTTATCTAAATCACTCATACTTACTTTAATTTTTTCCACAGTAATATCTTCGATATCTTCATATTCAGGATAATTTAAATTAACCTCAATATTAGCTAAAATTAAAGCTAAATTATCTCTTAATTCTTTTATAAGATTAGATGCTTTCCCACCAACTTGATTAATAGCCATTTTTGAAGCCGTTTCTGTTTTAGCATTAATTAAATCCATAACACCTTCAGCTTCTACTAAGTCAATACGACCATTTAAAAAAGCTCTTTTAGTAAATTCACCAGGGTCTGCTAGACGGCATCCATTAGAAAGTAATAGTTCTAATACTTTATTTGTTGTAGAGATCCCACCATGAGTATTAATTTCAACAACATCTTCCGTAGTAAATGTTTTAGGCCCACACATTTTTGTAACTAAAACTTCATCTATTTTTTCCTCACCATCTAATATATATCCATAATGTATAGTGTGACTAGCAACTTCTTTAAATTTCTTATTAGAAAATAACTTTTCTACTATAGAAAAAGCTTCACTACCACTAACTCTGATAATAGAAATTGCACCTACACCTTGAGCAGTTGCAATAGCAGCTATTGTGTCATTCATAAAATCACCTCATATTTCATATATAATACATTATTTTTTTATTTTATTCAAATACCTTTTAAGACCAATATATTTAAGTATTTCTTTTCCACTTCCTAAAACACCTAAACTAACAAATTTATCTGCAAATGTTACTACCCAGCTTTCAGGATACTTAGGCGGATGGATATTAAGAGGAAACATATGTCTTAAAATAATATCTGATACTCTTGCATTTACAAATTCTGGGAAATGTTCAATAGAGTTATCCAATGCTTCCCCGGCATGAACAAATCCATGTTGTTTAAAAAAGGAATCCTTTTTTTCTAAATTTTCTTGCCATGGCTTATAATAAAAATCATGAAGTAATCCACCAATCGCTGCATCACGACTATAAAGACCTAATTTACGACAAATTCTATAAGCCAAATAAGATACTTCTATTGAGTGCTCATAAACAGAACAATCCTCATGATGTTTAAAATTTTTCCTTTTTTGAAATTCAGGATCTTCTATTATACGCCTAACAATTTCATAATATTTTCTATTTTTTAAAGCTCTATTAACTTTTTTTTGCATCGCCCTCATATAGCACCTCTAAATATAATTATACCATAAAGAAAAGAAGAAATTAATCTTCTTTCCTTTTTATAACTGTATATCTATTAGGAGTTTCTCCTTCACTTTCAGAATATAATTTATCAAATTTACTAACTACATTATGAACAATACGTCTTTCATAAGAATTCATAGGATCTAATTTTACTTCTACTCCACTTTTCAGAACATCTTTACAAATCTTTTTAATTTCAAAAGATAAGCGTTTTTCTTTACGTGCCTTATAATTAGAAATATCTAAATTAACTTTAAAACCAAAATTACCATATTTTTTTAAACTTTGTCTTAAAATAGTTTGAATACTATTTAAAGTTCTACCTTCTTTACCAATTAAATAAGCACTGTCATCTGCAACAATAATAACAGAAAAACCATATTCATTATCAGTGACTTCAATATTAAATTTAGTTCCCATTTTTGTAGCTAATTCATTTAAAAATTTCTTAATATACTCCTTAACAGAATATTTTGTAGTAACAACAGCAGTATATTTTTTACCTTTAAATAAACCACCTTCAGTTTCTTCAAAATAATAATATACTTCTGATGTTGAAACATTTAATTGTTCCAAACATTTATTTAAAGCTTCTTCTTTATTCTTTGATTCGTTTCTTACCATTTCTAGCATCTTTATGCCTCCTTAAAATTAAACTTTGAATAATTGTAAACAAACTTCCAGTTATCCAATAAATAATGATACTTGTAGACATTGTGAAAGATACAAAGGTAATAAATATCATCATAATATTCATCATTAACTTCATTTGTTTTTCTTGTTCTGGATTAGTTCCACTAAGACCTGAATTCATCTTAAATGAGAAGAAAGTTGCAAGTCCAACAGCAAGTGGAAGTAAAATATAAATCCAATTTCCTGTTCCAAAAGAATCTATAAAATGACTAAATGAGAAACTTGTTCCAAATAAAGCATTAAATGGACTTGTTCCTAAGTTAAATCCAATAAACTTACCCTCAAATACGGCTGGTATTCTATATAAACTCTCTAAGAAAGCAAAGAATAACGGCATTTGAATAAAGGCAAATAAACATCCAGACATAGGATTAATATTATATTTTTTATAAATAGCCATCATTTCTTGAGCTTTCATCATTTGATCTTGTTGAGATTGACGATTACGATATTTGTTTTCCAATTTTTGTAAATCTTTACTTGCGGCTTTCATTCCTTCAGATTGTAAAGCAGATTTCTTACTAATTGGGAAAATAATTAAACGTATTAATATCGTTACTAGAATAATTGCTAAACCATAATTTTTAACAAGTAAACCTATTTGAATAATAAGCCAACTTAAAGGTTTAATAAATATAGTACTCCAAATACCTTCATATCCACCTGAAGCTGGAGTAAATTTTGGACAAGTTGGTAACTTATCAATATCTACTTCATGTTTTTCATAAGTTTTTATAACATCTTTATTTTCAGGCTGACATAAAATATTGGAAACTAAATTTTGACCATTTGTAGATTCTTTAACTACTTTTCCATCATCTTTAACATATTGAGTACAACCAGTAAGTGATAAAGTCATTACTAATAAAAGTACTACTATAATTTTTTTGTTACGCATGCTAATTCTCCTTTGTTATTTTAATTAAATCTAAAGCTTTAAATAAATTTTCTTCCATTTCACTAAAACTTCGATCTAATATCCCCTTGCCTACTATTATAATACATTTAAAGTTATTTTGATAGGCTTTTTTATCAATTATATTTTTTAATCTTCTTTTGTACTTGTTTCTAGTAACAGCATTACCTATTTTTTTTCCAACAGAAAACCCAAATTTATAAGGTCCTTCAGTACCTTTTTCTACATAAATAATATAATCTTTATATTTAAAAGGTTTATTCTTTTTAATAATACGGTTAAATTCCTCATTACTTTTTAAAATATTTATTTTTTTCATATTATCACCTGTATATATTTAAAAACCACTGGATAAGCAGTGGCTAATTAACGAGCTAAAACTTTGCGGCCCTTTTTTCTTCTTCTTTTAATAATATTAGTTTGCATTCTTGCAAAGAAACCCATTTTTTTACTTCTTCTTCTATTATTAGGTTGAAAAGTTCTTTTTGACATGATATTCACTCCTCTCAGAATAATTTTTTTCGTTGCTTTATTAATTATATAGATAAAAGCCTTATTTGTCAATCTTTTTTTAGTTTTTATCACTTTTCCACATATCAAAATTTACCTAAATAGTCTTATTTTATTTTTATCACAAAATTTTCCACCATATTTTTTAAATATTTTAATATGTTTATTCCTTTTTCAACATATGTGGATAACTTTATTTTTATTCTTATTGTTGATAATTACTTTTTCCACATTTACTGTGGAAAAAAGCTATTTTTGATTAAATTTTCACTATTTTTACCCTGTGGATATCTTTTTTTTAGTTTTTTCCACAGTTTTTATAGCTTTTTCATTAAAAATAATGTAAAATAATGTTAATAACTTTTATACAATTAGTGGGGGATACTTATGGATTTAGAGAATATTTGGAATGTTTTTTTGGCCAAAGTAGAAGAAAAGGTAAAACCTGTTCTTTTTGAAACTTGGTTTAAAGATACAAAATTAATAAACTTAACCGATGATACTGCAACAATCAAAGTATCATGGGAAATTCAAAAAAAACATTTAAAAGAAAATTATAATGAATTAATTAAAGAAACATTTATGGATGTTACAGGTTCTATTTTTAATTTTGATTATACAACAGATGAAGAAGTAACTAAAAAAGAAGAAATAAAAGAAAATAATGAAGCTATCTTTGAAAGTGGATTAGATAGTAAATATACTTTTGATAACTTTATTTCTGGGGAAAGTAATAAATTTGCGAAAGCTATTGGACTTGCTGTTGCTGAAAAACCTGGAAGTATGTACAATCCATTATTTATATATGGTAATAGTGGACTTGGGAAAACCCATTTAATGCATGCAATAGGTAATTATATTACAAATAATTCTAATAAAAAAGTATTATATGTTACAAGTGAAAAATTTGTAGATGATTTTCTAAGTTTATATAGAAAAAATGAAAATAATTTTAAAGCTGTGGATAATTTTAAAAGAAAATATCGTGATATAGATGTATTAATGATTGATGATATTCAATATTTAGAAATCGCTAGTAAAACCCAACAAGAATTTTTTAATACATTTAATGAATTACATACCCAAAACAAACAAATTATTATTTCTTCCGATAGAACACCAGATGATTTAAAAAAATTAGAAGATAGATTAAGAACAAGATTTAATTGGGGATTAACTATTGATATTCTTCCACCAGATTTTGACTTAAGAATGGCAATAATTGATCAAAAATTAAAAACAGAAGCTCATGATATTCAAAATTTTGTTCATGATGATGTTAAAGAATATATCGCAAATAACTTTAATACCGATATTAGAACAATAGAAGGAGCAGTAGTTAGAATCGTCGCATATGCAACTATTATGAATGCTCCTGAAATAAATCTAGACTTCGCTGTTGAAGCTTTAAGAGATCGCCTAGGTAAAAATATAATATCAAAAAATAAAATAGATAAAGTAATTAGAATTATTGCAGATAATTATAATTTGACAGTTGAAGATTTAAAAAGTAAAAAAAGGTTAGCAAAAATTGCCGTACCAAGACAAATTGGAATGTATATTTGTCGTACACACTTAAAAGAATCCTTACCAAAAATAGGTAGTGAATTTGGTGGTAAAGACCATACAACAGTAATACATTCTGTAGATAAAATAAAAAAAGAAATAGAAAAAGATAAAACATTAGAAGAGGAAATAAATAAATTAATTGCCAAAATAGGATAGGGGAAAAATATTTCTTTTCCACATATTTCCCACACAACAAAAAATAGTAATTATTACTTAAAAATAAATGGAAAATAAACTTTTCCACACAATCCACATCAATAATAAAAATATAATTAAATAAATAAAAACAAAGGAGAGTAAGATTTATGAAATTAGAAATAAAACAAGAAGTTCTTTTAGAACATTTAAATTACGTTATAAAGGGAATATCAACAAAAAATTTAAGACCTATTTTAAACTGTATAAAATTTGAATTAACTAATGATGGTTTATATTTAATGAGTACTGATAATGAAATAGCCATTAAAACATTTATCGATAAAAGCGAAATTGAAAAAATAGATACTTGCGGAGAAATAGTTGTATCTGGTAGATATATATATGAAATAGTAAGAAAATTACCAAATGAAGTTATTAATATAGAAGAAGTGATTGATTCTAAAATATATATAACAACAACAAATTCATCATTTAATTTAAATTGTAATGATGTATCAGAATTTCCAAATTTAGAATTAGAATATAAAAAAGACCCTATAGTATTAAACCAAAAGGTATTTAAAACTATTATAAATCAAACCGCTTTTGCAACATCAACAGGTGAATCTAGACCAGTATTAACAGGTATCAACTTCAAAATAGATAAAAATATTATGGAATGTACCGCCACTGATTCATATCGTTTAGCTATTAAAAAAATAGAATTATCAAATGAACAAACTGAAAATATTAACATAATTATTCCTACTAAAAATCTAAATGAAATAGTAAAATTAATGAATGAAGATGAAGAAAACCTAGAAATGCACATTTTTAACAATAAAGTAATCTTTAAATTTAACACACTTACAATTATGACAAGATTAATTAGTGGTACATATCCAGATACATCAAAATTAATTCCAGAAGACTTTACTTTAACAATAAAAGTTAAATTAATGGATTTCTTTAATGCTATTGATAGAGCTTCACTTTTAACAAATGAAAGCGATAAAAATACAATTAAATTTGAAAGTAAAGAAAATACAGTATTAATTTCATCAAACATTCCAGAAATAGGTAATGTAAAAGAAACTATTACTGTGGAAAAAAATAATGACGAAAATATCAAAATATCTTTTAATTCAAAATTTATGTTAGATGCTGTAAGAGTATTAGAATCTGATGAAATAGAATTATTATTTAATGGAGAATTTAAACCAATTATAATTAAAAATCCAGAAAGTGATGATTTAATTCAACTAATATTACCAATTAGAACTTATTAAAAGTTCTTTTTTTTTTACAAAAAATTTAATTTTACGACAAATATTGATAATTTTTGACAAACAAAATGTGTATAAGAGAAGCATCAGATTTTTTTATCTGATTAGAAACAGGGGGAAATATATGAATGAATACGAAATTACAAGTGAAACATGTGCTTTAATATCTGTAAGTGAAAATGCAACTGAAGTAATAGAATTAGGTAAGAAATTTATTATTGAAGATAAACTAACAGATATATTAAAAAGAAGCTGTGAATTTTATGGATGTACATTAGAAGGAAGAATAAAAGGAAGCCAAATGCAATTAGGAATGAAATATAAATTGCCAATTATCATTGAAAATACAAAAGAAATTATCTTTTTTCCAACTTCATCACCTAGATTAGAAAATTGTAGTTGGATTTCTTTAAAAAATATCAAAAATTATGAAGAAAATAGATTTGGATCAATCATAGAATTTATAGATGATAATAAATTAATTTTACCAATTTCACTAGAATCACTTGAAAATCAGATATTTAGAGCTACAAAATTAATGTTAATTTCACGTAAACGCAGTAAAATGGAAAAATAGACATAGATATTGTCTATTTTTTTGCTTATTTTAGCCATTTTTATGGTATAATGGTTATAGGGTATAGGAGTACTATTAAGGTAGTTTTTTTTCGCTACAGTCCAAAAAAAACGAAAAGAGGGAAATCATGATACTAAAAAACATTGAAGTTACTAATTTTAGAAATTATGAAAACCTTAAACTCACCTTAAATAAAAATACTAACATTATTTATGGTGATAATGGTGGGGGGAAAACAAATATATTAGAAAGTATTTTTGTGCTTGCTCTTACTAAATCTCATAGAGCTTTATCCCAAAGTGACTTAATAACTAGTGGAAAAGAAAATACTTTAATTAAGGGGACTATACTAAATGAAATACCTTATAATCTTGAACTGACCTTAACTAAAACAAAAAAGCAAGTAAAAATTGATAATAATCCTGTAAGTAAAATAGGGGATTATATCAGTATGATGAATATCATTATTTTTTATTCTAATGATTTAGAACTTATAAGAGGGCTTCCAAGTAATCGAAGAAAGTATTTAAATCTGCAGTTAAGTCAAATTTCGAAAAATTATTATAATACTTTAAATGATTATAATAAACTTTTAAAAATCAGAAATGATTATTTAAAAAAAATAAGTAATAATGAGCCTATTGATGAGGGTTACTTTGAAATTTTAACTGATTATCTAATTGAAAGAAGTATCTTTATTTACCAAATGCGTGAAAAATATATAGAAAGATTAAATAAAATTTGTCCTGATATATATAAAGATATAACTGGAAACGATAATTTTAAAATAAAGTATTTGCCATCTATAACTTTTGAAAATATGGAAAAAGATACAATAAGGTCAGAAATGAAAAAAGTATTAAATGAAAATAAAGAAAAAGAAATAAAACTAAAATCAACGCTTTTTGGACCACATCGTGATGATTTTGAATTTCATCTAGAAGATAATAATTTAAAAAATTATGGTTCACAAGGCCAACAAAGAGTTGCTGTTTTATCACTTAAACTTTCAGAAATACAAATATTCAAAGATTATAAAAAAAATAATCCAATTATTTTATTAGATGATGTGTTTAGTGAACTAGATCATGTTAAAAAAAATAATTTATTAAAATATATCGATAATGATATGCAAGTAATTATAACAACAACTGATCTAGATAATATTGATGAAAATATTAAGAAAAAAGCTAAATTAATCAACATAAAACATGGAAAAATAGTAGAAGAGGTGAAATAATGGAAGAAAATAAAGAACATTACAACGAGTCCGATATTCAGGTCTTAGAAGGATTAGAAGCTGTAAGAAAACGTCCTGGAATGTACATAGGTACAACTGATGTTAAAGGACTACACCATTTAGTATGGGAAATAGTAGATAATGCTATCGATGAAGCTTTAGCCGGATACTGTGATAATATTGAAATAATTATTAATAAAGATAATTCTATAACCGTAAAAGATAATGGACGTGGAATACCAACAGGAGTACATCCAAAAACAGGTTTATCAACTGTTGAAACAGTTTATACAGTGTTACATGCTGGAGGTAAATTTGGAGGCGGCGGATACAAAGTATCAGGTGGTCTTCACGGGGTAGGAGCCTCAGTAGTTAATGCATTATCAACTCATGTAACCGTTACTGTATATAAAGATGGACATATTCATGAAGCTAAATTCGAAAATGGTGGAAAAATTGTTCAGAAACTTACTGTAATTGGTGATTGTGAATTAGATAGAACTGGAACTATTGTTACATTTAAACCAGATCCAGATATATTTGACACAGATATTTATGATTATAATACATTAATGGTAAGAACAAGAGAACTTGCTTTCTTAAATAAAGGTTTAAGTTTAACATTAAGGGATGACCGTGATGAAGAAGATACAACAGGAGAAACGTTCCATTATGAAGGTGGTATTAGTGAATACGTTAAATATTTAAATTCTAATAAAACACCAATTCAAAATGAAATAATTCATTTAGAAGGTGAGCAAGATGGAATAATGTTTGAAGTTGCTCTTCAATACAACACAGGATATACAGATAGTGTTTATTCATTTGTTAACAATATCAATACCCATGATGGTGGAACTCATGAAGAAGGTGTAAGAAGAGCTTTAACAAGAATTATTAATAGCTATGCTAGAAAAAATAACATTTTAAAAGAAAAAGATGATTCATTAAGTGGAGAAGATGTTAAAGAAGGTTTAACAATGATTGTTTCTTGTAAACATCCAAATCCACAATTTGAAGGACAAACAAAAGGAAGATTAGGTAACTCAGAAGTTAGAAAACTAGCTGATAAAGTATTTGCTGAAGGATTTGAAAGATATCTTCTAGAACATCCAGATGAAGCAAAAATTATTGTGGATAAAAATATGACTGCAGCTAGAGCTAGAGTAGCTGCTAAAAAAGCTAGGGAATTAACTAGAAGAAAAAGTGACCTAGACGTTATAAATTTCGGTGGAAAACTAGTAGATTGTAAAGATAAAGATCCGATTAAATGCGAAATATTCTTAGTCGAAGGGGATTCAGCTGGAGGTTCTGCTATTAAAGGTAGAGATTCAATGACCCAAGCAATTCTTCCATTAAGAGGTAAAATTTTAAATGTAGAAAAAGCAAGATTAGATAGAGCTTTATCAAATGAAGAAATTAGAACAATAATTACTGCTTTTGGAACAGGAATTGGGCAAGATTTTGATTTAAAGAAATTAAGATATCATAAAATAATAATCATGACCGATGCAGATGTTGATGGATCACATATTAGAGTATTGTTACTAACTTTATTCTATCGTTTCTTTAAACCAATAGTTGAAGCTGGACACGTTTATGCTGCCCAACCACCACTATTCTGTATAAAACACGGAAAAACCATTAAATACGTATTAAATGAGGAAGAAAGAGACGCTTATTTAGCAACCTTAAATCCAAATACTAAATATGACATATTACGTATGAAAGGTTTGGGTGAAATGGATGCTGAAGAATTAAATGAAACAACCATGGATATAAATACGAGAGTATTAAGAAAAATAACTGTAGATGATGCTATAGAAGCAGATGCTGCATTCACAAAACTTATGGGTGAAGAAGTAGAACCAAGAAGAAACTTTATCGAAGAAAATGCAGTATATGCAGAGAATTTAGATATATAGGAGGTAAAACATGGATAAAGATAAATTACAAGAGAACAACATAGTAGATGAAATAGAAAAATCATTCCTTGAGTATTCAATGAGTGTAATTGTATCCCGTGCTTTACCAGATTTAAGAGACGGATTAAAACCAGTTCACCGAAGAATACTATATTCAATGTATGAATCAGGTTATACTCCTGATAAACCACATAAAAAGAGTGCTAGAATTGTCGGAGACGTAATGGGTAAATACCACCCACATGGTGACTCATCAATTTATGAAGCAATGGTAAGAATGGCTCAAGACTTTAGCTATAGATATATGTTAGTAGATGGTCACGGAAACTTTGGTATTATTGAAGGTTCTGGAGCCGCTGCAATGCGTTATACTGAATCAAGATTATCAAAATTATCATTAGAATTATTAAGAGATCTTAATAAAGATACCGTAGATTTTGATCCAAACTTTGATGAATCATTAAAAGAACCAAAAATATTACCTTCAAGATTTCCAAATATTTTAGTAAATGGTACTATGGGAATTGCCGTAGGTATGGCAACCAATATTCCACCACATAATTTAAGTGAAGTTATTGATGGATGTGTTGCTTATATTGATAATCCTGATATTGATACAATGGGATTAATGCAATATATAAAAGGTCCAGATTTTCCAACAGGCGCAACTATTTTAGGTAATAGTGGAATCAAGAAAGCTTATGAAACAGGAAAAGGCTCTATTACAATCCGAAGTAAAGCTCAAATAGAAGAAAAAAATGGAAAACAATATATAGTTATTACAGAAGTTCCATACGGAGTTAAAACATCAGAATTAAAAGATAAGGTTGCTGAATTAGTTCACAACAAAACAATCGATGGAATTTCTGATTATCATACTGATTTAAAAAATGGTGTAAAAATTACAATAACCCTTAAAAAGGACGCAAATGCACAAGTTGTATTAAATAATTTGTATAAACATACATCATTCCAAACAACTTTTGGTATTACATTATTAATGTTAGATAATGGAGTTCCAAAAACATTAGGATTAAAAGATATAATTTCAAAATATATTGATTATCAAAAAGAAATTATTATTAGAAGAACAAGATATGATCTAAATAAAGCAGAAAATCGTGTTCATATATTAGAAGGCTTAAAAATAGCTTTAGATAACATAGATGCCGTTATAAAGCTTATTAGAGCATCTAAATCAGATGAAGAAGCTAGAGCAGGGCTTATGAATAATTTCAAATTAAGTGAAGCTCAAGCAAATGCTATACTAGAAATGAAATTAAGAAGGTTAACTGGTTTAGAAAGAGAAAAAGTAGAAGACGAATTAAAAGAACTACTAGAAAAAATTAGATATTATAAAGAAGTTCTTGCATCAGAACAAAAAATCTTAGGTATAATTAAAGATGAAATGTTAGAAATAAAAAATAAATATGGTGATGATAGAAGAACAGACATCGATATGACTGCAATTGACTATATTGAAGATGAATCATTAATACCTGTGGAAAACATAGTTATAACATTAACTAATAATGGTTATATTAAACGTATGACTAGTGAAACTTACAAAACTCAAAATAGAGGTGGAGTAGGAATTAAAGGAATGGCTACAAATGAAGATGATTTTGTGGAAAACTTAATATCAATGACCACTCATGATTACTTAATGTTCTTCACAAACCGTGGAAAAGTATATAGAGTTAAAGGTTATGAAGTACCACAATATAGTAGACAATCAAAAGGATTACCAATTATCAATCTTTTACCTCTTGAAAAAGATGAAAAGGTAAAAGCAATGCTAAAGGTTAGTTCTGAAGACGAAAATCAATATATTGTATTTTGTACACAAAGAGGTTTAGTTAAGAGAACAGCTCTATCAGAATTTGAAAATATAAGATCAAACGGTAAAATTGCAATAAATTTAAAAGATAATGATGAATTAATTTCAGTTAAGAAAACAACTGGGGAAAACGAAATTATAATTGCATCTTCAAATGGCCGAATGATTAGATTTGATGAATCTGAAATCAGAGTTATGGGAAGAACAGCCTCAGGTGTTAAAGGAATTGATCTTGGTGATGGTATCTGCGTAGGATGTGAAATAGCTCTTCCAGGACAACAAATACTAGTTGCTACAGAAAAAGGTTATGGAAAACGTACCGCAGTAGAAGAATACAGAATGACTCACCGTGGAAGCAAAGGAGTAAAAGCTCTAAACGTTACAGAAAAGAATGGTAATATTGTATCATTTAAATTAGTAAACGGTGATGAAGACTTAATGATTATTACTGATAGTGGAATAATTATTAGATTATCAATAGAACAAGTTTCTACTACAGGTAGAGTAGCCCAAGGTGTAAGATTAATTCATTTAAAAGATAATCAAAAAGTTAGTACAGTTGCTCTTCTAGCTAAAGAAGAAGTAGAAGAAGAAATATTTGAGGAACAACCAGCAACAGAAGAAACTATGGAAAAAACAGATGAAGATTAATGATAACCAAAAGCAATGTTTCACGTGGAACATTGCTTTTTAGTTATAAAAAAATACAAAAGAAGATTATAGTTTCACGTGAAACATTAGAAATATAAATTTAAATAATATATTAATTTATATAAATTAACAAAAAGGTAAAACCAATAATAAAATAAAATGTAGAAAATATATAAAGATAAAACTAAATTCTCTTTTAAAAGAAAAAATAGTGAAAAATAAATAAAAAGATATAAACCATGTTTCACGTGAAACTATACATGTATTAATTAAAAGTATGGAAAAAACCTAGATAAAAAATAATATATAGATAATGTTTCACGTGAAACATTATAATAGTTTGCCTTTTTTTATAAAATCATATATCATTATTAATGGCACAACATTTATGTTCGAACCAGGTCAGAATCGGAAGATAGCAGCCTTAAGAATCTCTAAATGTGTGTGCCTTTTATTATAGGTGATAATATGGATAAATATATGGAAATAGCTTTTAAAGAAGCAAAAAAAGCATTAAAAACAGATGATGTTCCAGTTGGGGCAGTAATTGTGGAAAATGGAAAGATAATTGCAAAAGCACACAATACAAGAGAAAAAAAGAAACTTGTAACTAGACATGCTGAAATAAATGCTGTGGAAAAAGCGTGTAAAAAGAAGAAAAATTGGTATTTAAATGATTGTGAATTATATGTTACATTAGAACCATGTAAAATGTGTATGGGGGCCATTGAGCAAGCACGAATTAAAACTATTATATATGCAGCTCCAAGAGATAAAATCGATAATTTAAAAATGCCAGAAGTGAAACAAGGGAAAGGTGTGGAAAACTCACAAGAACTCCTTAAATCCTTTTTTAAAAATAAAAGAAAATAAAGTAAAGTTATTTTCTTTTAATGTGGATAAATGGTATAATTATATATAGTTTTAGAAGGTGAGAATATGTATCAAGCATTGTATAGAAAATATCGTCCACAAACCTTAGAAGAGGTAGGAGGGCAAGACACAATTGTCAAAATCATTAAAAATTCAATAAAAAACAACAAAATAAATCATGCATATTTATTTGCAGGACCTAGGGGAACAGGAAAAACAAGTATAGCTAAAATATTTGCTAAAATGGTAAATTGTGAAAACCTTCAAAATGGAATACCATGTGGGAAATGTACTAATTGTACTCAAGTAAACAATAGTGATACCATTGAAATAGATGCCGCATCAAATAATGGTGTTAATGAAATCAGGGAATTAAGAAATAATGTAAATTTAGTGCCTTCTTATGGAAAATATAAAATATATATAATTGATGAAGTTCATATGTTAACTACTGAGGCATTTAATGCCTTACTAAAAACATTAGAGGAGCCTCCAGCACACATTATATTTATTTTAGCTACAACAGATCCTCATAAAATTCCAGAAACAATTTTATCAAGGTGCCAAAGATTAGATTTTAAAAAAATAAGTGAAAATAGTATTGTTAATAGACTTAAACAAATAGTAGATGAAGAACATATAGAAATAGAAGAAGAAGCTTTAAAGGAAATTGCACGTTTATCTGATGGAGGAATGAGAGATTCAATTGGAATGTTAGACCAGGCAATAGCTTATTCTGATCAAAAAATAACTACATCAGATATACATGATATTAACGGAACTTTGACAGTAGAAAACTTAAAAAATTTAATAAGTGTAATAATTACAAGGAAAATAAAGGAAATTTTTGAAATTTTAGATAAATACAATGATGATGGTAAGAATTTTGTTAAATTAACAGAAGAAATAATTACCTTTATGAGAAATATTCTATTATATAAAAACGCCAAAGAATATTTTGAAACATTAGGAAATAATAACGATATTTATGAATACATTTCTAAAGAAGTAACCACAAAACAAATACTAGAATATATAGAAATTTTAAATTCTACAATATTAGAAATGAAAAAAACAAATAATACCAAATTATTATTAGAAATAGCTGTTATAAAGATGATTAATTCAGATAATAAAGAAAATTATCAAATAGTTAACGATGTTTCTGATGAAACTGTAGAAAAAACAGTAGAAAAGAAACAAGAAAAAATTAAAATAGAAATAAAACCAACAATGGATAAGTCTAGAACTGAAAAAGAACAAAATTTAAATAAACAGATCAAAAAGCCAATTATAATCCAAAAAATAAGTGAAGATGGAAAAAAAGAGCTTTTAAAAATTAAAGAGATAAGAATCGATAATACTCTTGCTAAATTTTCAAAAAAACATTTACAAGAAATATTACCGAAAATGAAAACCTTCCATGAATATCTACTTGATTCAGACATAAGTCCATTTATATCAATAATATTAGATGGAAATTTAAAAGCTGCAAGCGAAAAAAACTTAATTTTTGTTTATAAAAACAAAAGAACTTCAAATTTATTTAATGAAAATATAATAAATGTGGAAAAAACCATAGAAAAAGTATTAAAAAAACCTTATAAGGTTATTGCCACCGATGCCGAACATTGGGAAAATATCAAAAATGAATTTAATAATAAAAAAAGAGAATACAATTATATTGAAGAAGATTTCAATATAGAAGATTTGTTTAATGAAACACAGACTGGGGATTTTAGTGATTTCCAAGATATAATAGTATATAAATAGAAAGAGGGATAATATGAATATACAAGCAATGATGAAACAAGCACAAAAAATGCAAAAAGATATGATGAATTCTAAAGAGGAAATTGATAATATGACTTTTGAAGGGAAATCATCTTTTGTTACAGTAGAAATGAAGGGAACAAAAGAAATAACTAAAGTAACAATAGATGCAGAAAGCCTTGAAAGTGACGAAATTGAAATGCTAGAAGATATGATATTAGTTGCTGTAAACGAAGCCAGTAAAAAAGTAGATCAAACTACAGAAGAAAAAATGGGTAAATATACTCAAGGAATGCCAGGTTTATTTTAATGTATCCAAAAACAATAAACAATTTAATAGAATGCTTTAAAAAATTCCCTGGAATTGGTGAAAAAACAGCTGAACGTTTAGCACTTTCATGCTTAACTATGGATGATGAAACAATAGAATTATTTACAAATTCATTGAAAAATAGTAAAAAGAAAATAAAATATTGTGAAAAATGTGGAAATCTTTCAGAAGAAGATTTATGTGCAATATGTAAAGATACCACAAGAGATAACAATATATTATGCGTAGTTGAAGAAAGTAAAAATATTGTTTTATTTGAAAAAATAGGAACATTTAATGGAAAATATCATGTTTTAGGTGGTTTAATTTCTCCATTAGATGGAATAAATCCAGAGGATATAAACATTTCATCTTTAATTAAAAGAATAAAAGATGAAGGTGTAAAAGAAGTCATTTTAGCTGTAAAACCAACAGTTGAAGGTGAAACAACAGCACTATATATTAGAAAATTATTAGAAGGAACAGATGTAGTTATATCAAAAATAGCCCATGGCATTCCAATGGGTGCTGATATTGACTATATTGATTCTTTAACTTTAGAAATTGCATTGTCAGAGCGTAGCCAAATTTCATAAATTATAAATAATAATATATAATTTATTGAGGTGTAATATGCTTAATAAATTCACACAAATATTAAAAAAGCTCGTAGTAGGCTTTTTAATGTTATATGGTTATAATATAATAGTGCCAGCAGCTGCAATGATTCCAATAAATATTATAACCGTTATATTATTAACTATTTTTGGACTTCCCGCACTTATATTTTTAATTATAATACGGGTGCTGGTGTATTAGGGGGAAGATTATGCTAGATAATTATCAAAAATCACAACCAATAGCTTATAGAATTTTAAAAAACGCTGTTAGTAAAGACAAGTATTCACATGCTTATCTTTTTGAAACTAACGGCTTTTACGATAGCTATAATTTAATATTTTCATTTATAAAAGAAATATTATGCAAAAATATTAATAAAGAAACCCATAATCCTCAAAAATGTAACATTTGTCGTATGATAGATAGTGGAAACTATCCAGAAATAGAAATAATAAGTCCTGATGGTATGTGGATAAAAAAAGAACAATTAAGAAAATTACAAAACGAGTTTAATAAAAAAGCAATAATAGGTAACACAAAAATATATATAATAAAAGAAGCTGAAAAATTAAACAAGCAATCAGCTAATTCGATGTTAAAATTTTTAGAAGAACCAGAAGAAGGAATAATTGCTATATTAGTAACCGACAACATATATGGAATTTTAGAAACAATTAGATCAAGATGTCAGTTAATAGAGTTAAAAGAAAGTAAAAAAGAACTTAGTGTAAAAAATACAAATAATAAATTAAGTCTTATATTATATAATAAAGAAGAATTAGAAGAAGAAGAAATAGAAAAAATAGAAAAAGTAATTAAATTTATAAATTATTATGAAAAAAATCATCTGGATACAATAATCTATATGCAAAAATTATGGCACGATTATATAAAAACAAAAGAAGATATGCTTTATGCTTTTGATTTAATGATTTTATATTATAAAGACGTTTTAAATAAAATTTCAAATAGAGATATAGAAATATTTGATGATTATGAAAAAGAAATAGAAGAAGTTTCAAATAAAAATACAATAACTGAAATTTGTGATAAATTAAACATCTTGACAGATTTCAAAGAAAAGATAAAATATAATGCAAATGCAAAATTATTGATGGACAAGCTAGTTATAACATTAGAAGGGAGGTAATAAAATGATAGAAGTAGTTGGAGTAACACTAAAAGATGGTGGAAGAGTATATTATTTTGATCCAAACGGTTACAAGTTAAAGAAAAACGTTACTGTAATAGTTGAAACAGAACAGGGACAGCAGTTTGGAAAAGTGACAAAGGAAAATATAGAAATTAATCCTAAAGACTTAAGTAAAGAATTAAAGAAAGTTATTAGAATTTCAAATAAAGAAGATTATAAAAAAAATATAAAGAATATAAAAGATGCAAAAGAAGCGCTAGCAAAATGCCAAAAAATGGTAGAAGAAAAAAATTTAAAAATGAAAATTATAGATGCAAGCTATACCTTTGATAGAGATAAATTAATTTTCCGTTTTCTAGCTGACAATCGCGTAGATTTCCGCGAACTTGCAAAAGATTTAGCTGCTAAATATAAAGTACGTATTGAATTAAGACAAATAGGAGTTAGAGATAAAGCAAAAGAAGTTGGTGGATGTGGTCCTTGTGGTCAAAAACTATGTTGTTCAAGATTTCTAAAAGAATTAGATACAGTATCTATAAACATGGCTAAAAATCAGAATATATCTCTAAATCCCTCAAAAATAAACGGCGTATGTGGAAGACTATTATGCTGTTTAAAATATGAGGATGAAGATTATAAAGAATGTAGAAAAAACCTGTTAAAAATAGGTGATAAAATAAAAACAGAATATGGTGAAGGGAAAATTATAGGTTTAGAGATTTTAGAAGGAAAATATAAAGTAGATGTTCCAGAACACGGAATAATAATAGTTGATAAAGAAATATGCAAGTAATAAATGATTTATTAGGATATAATAAACTTAAAATATATCAAGATACAGACATGTTTAATTTCTCTTTAGATTCTGTTTTACTTCCAAATTTTATTACAATAAATAAAAATGTGGAAAATATATTAGATATAGGGACAGGGAATGCACCTATTCCTTTAATATTATCAACAAAAACAAAAGCTAAAATAACTGCTATAGAAATTCAAAAAGAAGTATATGAGCTAGCTAAAAAATCAGTAGAATTAAATAATTTACAAGAACAAATAAAAATAATACATGGAGACATAAATATTTTAAAAGATGAATTGCCAATAAATTATTTTGATATAATAACCTGTAATCCTCCATTTTTTGAAGTAAAAAAAGCTTCAAAATTAAATCAAAGTGACTATAAAACAATCGCTAGACATGAAATAACACTAAATATAAATCAAATTTGTACTATTGCAAAAAGACTTTTAAAAAATGATGGGATATTAGGAATAGTACATAGACCAGAAAGATTAACAGACATATTAATCGCAATGCGTGAAAACAATATAGAACCAAAAAAAATAAGGTTTGTTTCACCTAAAATAGGTGAAAACGCGAATACAGTCCTTATAGAGGGTGTATTAAATGGTAAAAAAGGACTAAATGTACTTTCTACACTAATAAGTCATAATCCAAATGGGGAGTATACAGACGAAATAAAACAATATTTTGAATAGAGTGATAAAATGAATCAAAAAAGTTATGATGGGAAACCTACTTTATATATAGTTCCAACTCCAATTGGAAATATGGAAGATATAACAATTAGAGCTTTAAATATATTAAAAGAAGCAGATGTTATCTTTTCAGAAGACACAAGAGTAACAAACCAACTTTTAAAACACTTTGATATAAAAAAAAGATTAATATCCAGTCATTTATATAACGAAAACAATAATCAAGATAAAGAAATAAATTATTTAAAAGAAGGAAAGACAGTCGCCCTAGTTAGTGATAGAGGAACTCCGTTAATAAGTGACCCAGGATATATATTAGTTAAAAATGCTATTGATAATGGTTATAATGTAGTGTGTCTTCCTGGTGCAACCGCATTAATACCTGCTTTTGTTATGTCAGGCTTAGGTGATGGGCCATTTACTTTTTATGGTTTTTTAAATAGTAAGGAAAGTAAAAGAAAAAAAGAATTAGAAGAATTAAAAGAAAACAAATTTACCATAATCTTTTATGAAGCCCCTCATCGTATAACAAAAACATTAGAAAATATAAAAGAAATTTTTGGTAATAGAAAAGCATCTATAGCTAGAGAAATAAGTAAAAAATACGAAGAAATTATAAGAGGAACAATAGAAGATTTAATAAAAGCTTCAGAAAATATAAAAGGTGAAATAGTATTGATAGTAGAAGGAAATCATGAAGAAAAAGATTATAGTAATTTATCAATATTAGACCATATAAATATATATTTAAAAGAAGGAAAAGATAGTAAAGAAGCAATAAAATTAGTCGCAAAAGATAGAGGTATACCAAAAAGCGAAGTATACAATGAGTACCACAGAAGGTGATAATATGAAATTAATAGTTGGATTAGGAAATCCTGGAAAAGAATATGAAAAAACAAGACATAATGCAGGTTTTAGATTTATAGATACCTATGTCGAAAAAAAAGGCTTAAATTTTAATAAAGAAAAATTTAAAGGATTATATACCGAATTTAATCATAATGGTGAAAAAATAATACTTTTAAAGCCCCAAAAATACATGAATTTATCAGGTGAAGTGATAAATGATTTTGTTAATTTTTTCAAAATAAAAATAGAAGACATTTTAATAATATATGATGATTTAGATATAGAAAAAGGAAAAACAAAAATTAAATATAAAGGATCATCAGGTGGACATAACGGATTAAAAAACATTGAAAACCATTTAAAAACAAAGGAATATAAACGTATTAAAATAGGAATAGGTAAAGATAAAGATCAAGATAAAATAGATTATGTTATTGGAAAAGTTCCTAACGAAGAATATGAATTTATAAATTCAGTAAATAAAAACGCTGAAAACATAATTGATGATTATTTAAATATGACATTTGATAATTTCATGAATAAATATAATGGAGGTGAATAAAAATGAGCTTCCTAGATAATCTCATAGAAATTGATAGTGAAAAAGAAGTTATCGGATTAACCAGTGAATTAAAAAGTTTATATGTTTATAATAAATTTAAAAAAGAAAATAAATCTATTATTTTAGTTACATCAAACTTACATAATGCTGGAAAATACTATGCTTCGATAGCCCGCCATACTGACAAAGTATGGTTTTTCCCTATGGATGATTTTCTTACTAGTGAAGCCATTGCTATTTCACCAGAATTTAAAATAAACAGACTAGAAACAATAAATAACCTATTAAATGGTGAAAAAGTAATAATTATTACTAATTTAATGGGATATTTAAGGTTTTTGCCTCCAAAACCAAATTTTAAAGATAGTTATATAACATTAAAAACAAACGAAGAATATAATCAAAAAGAATTAGTAGAAAAGCTATTTAAACTAGGATATAAAAGACAAACAACAGTGAATATGACAGGAGAAATAGCTGTAAGAGGTTTTGTTTTAGATATATTTCCAATTAATAGTGAAAACCCAATAAGAATTGAATTTTGGGGAGATACTATAGATACAATCAAAACATTTAATATTGATAGCCAAAGGACCCAAAAAACGATAAATGAAATAACAATATATCCAAATACGGAATTTTTAATTGATAAAGATCCTTTTGAAACACCATATCGTGATATATATAAATATATAAAAGTCGCAAATATATCAGATTATTTAGATAATCCAATAACTATATACGATAACTATCACGAATTAAAAACAAATTATAAATTATTGAGGGAAGAAATCTTAGACTACAATATTAGTACAAACAGGCCCGCAGATACCAAATATATGCATAATTTAGAAGATATCAAAGCCAAAGATACAATAATATTTGAAAATTTTGAAAACCATAAAAATGAAAAACATACTAAAATATATAATACAAAGGATGTAGAAGCTTTTCCAAAACACCCAAAAGACATTAATGAACGTTTAAATACATATCTAAAAGTACATAAAAGGGTAGTAATTTGCCTAGATAACAGGTATCAAGTAAATAGATTAACCGAAACATTAGAAAATCCAAATATTATTTATACAAATGAAAAAAAATTATTTCCCGGGAAAATAAATATTATTGTTAAAAAATTAAATAATGGTTTTGAAATAGATGATTATGTAATAATTACACCAAAAGAATTATATGGAAAAAGTAATGAAAACAATTATAAAAGTAAATTTAGATATGGTTCAAAAATAAAAGATATTAGTAAATTAGAAATTGGTGACTTTGTTGTTCATGGAAAACATGGTATTGGTAGATACTTAGGAATAAAAACAGTACCTAAAAATGGAATAAAAAAAGATTATTTAATGATTGAATATAAAGGAAATGATAAATTATATATTCCTGTAGAAAAATTAGAATATATCACAAAATATTCAGGAAAAGAAGGAGCTCAGCCTAAATTAAATAAATTAGGAAGCCATGATTGGGAAAAAACAAAAGCAAGGGCTAGAAAACACGCTGAAGATATGGCTGAAGAATTACTAGAATTATATGCAATCAGAGAATCACAAAAAGGTTTTGCATTCCTTGAAGATTCAAAAGAACAATATGAATTTGAAAATGAATTTGAATATCAAGAAACAAATGATCAATTAAGAGTAATTGAAGAAATCAAAAAAGATATGGAGTCTCCAAAACCAATGGATAGACTTCTTTGTGGAGATGTTGGATACGGTAAAACCGAAGTGGCGTTCAGAGCGATATTTAAATGCATTTTATCGGGCAAGCAGGCTGCAATTCTTTGTCCAACAACCATTTTATCGTCACAACACTACAAAAATGCAATGGGGAGATTTAAATCATTTCCTATTAATATAGAAATAATCAATCGGTTTGTTTCAACAAAAAAATTAAAAGAAACTTTAAAACGATTAGAAGAGGGCAAAATAGATTTATTAATTGGTACACATAGATTATTAAGCGATGATGTTAAATTTAAAGACCTAGGCTTATTAGTTATAGATGAAGAACAACGTTTTGGAGTTAAACACAAAGAAAAAATAAAACAATATAAAAATAACATAGATGTTTTAACCTTATCTGCTACTCCAATACCAAGAACATTACAAATGTCTATGGCAGGAATTAGAAGTCTTTCTTTAATAGAAACCCCACCTGCCCAAAGATATCCTATTCAAACTTACGTTTTAGCTGAAAATAACCAAATAATAAAAGAAGCAATTTATAAAGAAATGGCTAGACAGGGACAAGTTTTTGTACTTTTTAATAGAGTAGAAAATTTAGAATTAAAAAAAGCACAATTACAAAAATTAGTTCCCGATGCCAAAATAGCTATTGCTCATGGGCAAATGAATAAAAATGAATTAGAAGATGTAATGATTAAATTTAATAATCAGGAATTTGATGTATTATTATGTACAACAATAATCGAAACAGGAATTGACATACCGACAGTAAATACATTGATAATAATAGATGCTGATTACTTTGGATTATCACAGCTTTATCAAATTAGAGGAAGAATTGGGAGAAGTAATAAAATTGCCTATTGTTATTTAATGTATGACAATAAAAAGATTCTTTCAGAAATTGCTACAAAAAGATTAAAAGTTATTAAAGATTTTACCGAATTAGGAAGTGGATTTGCCATTGCTATGAGAGATTTATCAATAAGAGGAGCAGGCGATATTTTAGGATCAAAACAAGCAGGTTTTATTGATAGTATAGGAATAGAATTATTCTTAGAAATGTTAAATGAAGCAGTTAAAAAACTTCAAGGAAAAGAGGTTAAAAAAGAAGAACTAGAAGAAACAAATCCATTAATAGAAGTAGAAACATATATATCAGATGAATATGTCAAAGAAGAAGAATTAAAACTAGAAATTCATAAAAAAATCAATGAAATAGATTCATATGAAAAACTAGAAGAAGTAAAATCAGAAATAGAAGATAGATTTGGAAAAGTGTCTGAAGATTTAATAATCTATATGCATGAAGAATGGTTTGAAAAGCTAGCTAAAAATATAGATATCAATAAAATAAGACAAACCAAAAACTTTATAGAAATTACTTTATCAAAAGAATTATCACAAAAAATAGATGGTGAAATCTTATTTTTTGAAGCATCACAAATTAGTAGAATGTTCAGATTTAGCATGAAAATGGATAAACTTATAATAACTTTAGATACAATTAAATTAGATAAACATTTCATATATTATTTAATTGATTTAATGGGGGTTATTCAAAAGAGTATTAAATCCACAAAATAAAAAAATAACTGAAAAAATCAGTTATTTTTTATTTATCTAAGTAATTCATAAGTTTTGGAACAATTTGTTTTTTACGTGAAACCATTCCTTCAAAGAAACGAGCTTCTTCGATATTTTCAACTCCAAATGATCCGGCAAAAACATCTTTACTATTTTCATTAAATAAAATATAAGAACCATTTTCTAGAATGTCTGTAATAAATAAAGCTACAGCCTTATAATCTTCATTTTTAGACATATCATTTAATTCAGCGATAATTTCGTCTTTTTTACTCATAAGTTCATCAGTACTCATAGTAGATACCTGACCAATACCTATTTTTTGATTATCAATAGTAAAGTTTTTGAAATCGCCATGAATAATTTCCCCGATAGATTTACCAGCAATACTAGAGCCTGCTTTAAACATTTCCATACCATATTCTTTATAATCAACACCAACAATTTTAGATAAAGCTTCTAAAGCCTCTTTATCAATATCAGTGGTTGTAGGTGAAGTTAATAATAAGGTATCAGAAATAATACCAGACATCATCAATCCTGCAATTTCTTTAGGAATTTCAATATTGTGTTCTTTATACATTAAGTATAAAATAGTCTCAGTACATCCAACAGGCATGTTTCTAAAATTAATTGGCATGCTTGTACCAATATTACCAATTTTATGGTGATCTACAATTTCGACAATTTCTGCTTCATGAAGACCAACAACACTTTGTTCCATTTCATTATGGTCAACTAAAATAACTTTTTTAGGATGATTGTTATCAGCAGTACTTAATCTAAAAATACCTAAACATTTACCTTCATTGTTTACGACAGGATAATTACTAAATTTTTTCTTATTAGCCATTTCCATAACATCAAATAAAGCATCATTTTCATTTACAAAAATAATCTCATCTTTTTTAATTCTATCTACAATATAATTACTTAATACTACTAAATTAGAAGTAGTAAGACCATCATATTCAGTACTAATAACATCAACATGATTCTTTTTAGCAATTTCTAAATGTTCTGGTTTCATTTCAACTCCATTAGTTAAAATGATAATAGAAGCTGAATTTTCAACCCCATATTCAATAATACTATGGCGATCACCAACAATTAAAACACTATCTTTATCAATTTGTACTTGTTCCTTAAAAGTTGCACTTCTATAAGATGGGGAATAAATATTACCTTCAATTTCCTTATCGAAACGTAATATTTCTTTAGCTTTTAAAGCTTCAAGTAAATTATCATAAGAAGTATGTAACCATCCTATGTTGCCTGAAATCAAATTACTAATAGCATCCTTCATAGAAACTGCACCTTTATAATTACCGTCATCAGCAATAACAGGTATAGTACTAATTTTAGTTTCATTCATATATTGATAACCTTTAAAAATAGAATCTTTTTCGTTTAAAAAACACCCCTTATTAAAATCAACATCTTTAATTTGTATACGAACATCATTTAAAAATTTAGGAGTTGCAATATTAAAATAATCCAATACGAATTTAGTTTCATTATTAATGTTTCCTAAAACTCGGGGTTCAGTATTTTCTCCCATTTGATTTTTCAAATATGATAAAACAATAGATGAAGTAACACTATCTGTATCCGGTTTTTGGTGACCAAAAATTAATGTTTTTTCCAAAATAATCATCTCCCTTTGCGTAAAACAATTATAACACTTTTTCAAATAAAAAAAAAGCAAAATCAATGATTTTGCATAATATAAAATGCGATTCCTAAAAGAATCATCGAAAAAGCGGCAGTTAAACCAAAACCACATAAAAACAGTTTTAAACCATTATTTGAACTAATGCTAACTTTACCAGGAATAAAAGAAAAACCGCTATCAGAGTGTAAATTCAAATTATCAGCAACAAGTAATTCGACTCCCTCTGATTTAATATCATCGCCATCTTTAAAATCCTTTAATACATATTTATCTTCCTCACTACCGCTATAACTATTTAGTTTTTTACTTACAAAGAAAATTAATTCATCATAATTCAAAAATGAAAATTGACCTGCAATATCTTTTAAAACGGTTTCATAATAATACCATTCATTATCCTCTTTAAAAGCTAAAAACCAGTGTTCAAAACAATCCTTTTGAAAATTAAGTATCACAGAATTAAGACCCAAAGCCGAAACAAAGATGTAAAAAAGAATCACCACATCTTTACTGTTGATTAAATTATATTTTTTTCCATTAATAATCGCTTCATCATTTTCCATTAAAAATTCATATAGATCAGAAGTACTATTAATATTTACCTTTTTAAATTCATTTAAAATTTTCTTTTTATTCATTTTATCACTCTATTCTACATATATAATACCACACTTCTAAAAGAAATATAAAATAAAAGTATATTTAAACAAAAATTTGACACAATAAATTTTAGAAAGAAGGTAATTTATGAAAGCAACAGGTGTCGTAAGAAGAATAGATGATTTAGGTAGAATAGTTATACCAAAAGAAATAAGAAAAACTTTAAGATTAAAAAATGGTGAAAATTTAGAAATATTTGTAGATGAAAACGAAAACATTATTTTAAAGAAATATAGTCAAATAGATAAATTAAAAGAATTTGCTGGTCAAATTACCGAAGCTATAAATAATGTTACCAAAAAATCAGTTTTCATTATAAATACAGATTCTTTTGTATCCATAAGCGGAAAGAAGAAAGAATATCTTAATAAACCAATCTCAAATGAATTAATTGAAATGATAAATAATCGTCACGAAATAAAAAATCAATATCAAGTTCAAATGACAGAAGAAAAAATAGAAAACGAAAATATAGCATTTTGTCCAATAATAATAAACGGAGATGCGATAGGAGCAATAATGATGATGTCAAAGGATGAAGTAACAGAAACTGATTTTCAAACACTAAAAATAATTTCTAGCTTTTTAACCAAACATATTGAAGATTAAAGACAAATATGCTATAATTAACAGGAAAAAAGCGAAGAAAGAGAGAAAAATAGGTGACTTTATAGAGAGTTTATGGTTGGTGGAAATAAACAAGGTGACTATTGGAAATGGCTCTAGAGCTTCTAAACCAAATAATTAAGTTTAGACGTAAGCATGCGTTAAATGTTTAAGGTAAGTATAATGCTTACAAATTAAGGTGGTACCACGTTCATCACGTCCTTATTTTTAAGGACGTTTTTTTATTAAAAGGAGGTATAAAATGCGTAAATTTGAAAAAATAAGTTTAAGCCAATTTATAAAAGATACAGGATTAACAGAAAAAGAATATAATGAATATAAATTACCAAAAAGAAGTACAAAATATAGTGCAGGATATGATTTTGCCGCCTTAACAGATTTTACAATTAACCCTAACGAAATAAAGTTAATTCCAACAGGAATAAAAGCCGACATGAATAATAATGAAGTTCTAATGATATATATTAGAAGTAGTTTAGGATTTAAATTTAATTTGCGAATGTGCAACGGGACAGGAATTATTGATAAAGATTATTACAACAATAGGGATAACGAAGGTCATATATTTGTAAAATTACAAAACGAAGGAGATCAACCAAAAGAATTTAAAAAAGGAGAAAATATTGTTCAAGGAATCTTCTTAAACTATTTAACAGTTGAAGGCGAAACAGAAATAACAAAAGAAAGGATAGGTGGAGTTGGAAGTACCAACGAATAAAATGGAAGAAAAAGAATTGTTATTAATAAGTCATGTAGCAGATCCAGATGGAATTACCCCAGTTATTTTAGCTAGTTTTAGCTTTAAAGAATTTGATACACTTTTATTAAATCCAGGAGAAGTAGATGAAAAACTAAAAGAAAATTTAGAAAAATATAAAGAAATTCATATTGTAGATTTACCTGTATCAGAAGAAATGGCTAAAGAAATAGATGCCAACGAAAAATGGAAAAACAAAGTAAAACTATTTGACCATCACCATGGCAATCTATATTTAAATAATTATTCATTTGCTAAAGTCATTGATGAACAAAATGGAAGAAAAGAAAGTGGAACGAGTAATTATTATAATTACCTAATTAATATCTCTGACAATCCTTTACTACACAAAAACTCTACAAAAGGCCTAGTAGATCAAGTAAGGATAATAGACACATATGATTTTAAAACAGAAGAAGACCAAAAGGCTCATAATATTGATGCATTATTTACAATATTAGGTAGACAAAACTATATTGATTATTTTACAAAATATATTGAAAATAATGAAATCTTTGAATATACCGAGCAAGAACAATTTCTAATTAAATTAGAAAAAGATAAAATGAATAATTATATAGAAAAAAGAGAAGAAGAGATGATTACAGCTGAATTAGAAGGTCACAACGTAGGAATAGTATATGCTGAAAGGTATAGAAGTGATTTAGGAAACTATTTAGCTACAAAACATGAAGAATTAGATTTTATAATAATTATAAATATTGCTAAAAGTATAAGTTTTAGGGGACATGATAAAGTTGATTTAAGCGTTTTTGCCAAAAAATTTGGAGGCGGAGGTCATAAAAATGCCTCAGGTTGCTCACTTCCCCAAAATTTATTGCAAGATGTAACCAAATTAATATTTAAAAATATAAAAATAAAGGAGGAAAAATAATGAAACCAACATTTTATGTAACAACACCAATATTTTATGCATCAGGGAAACCACAATTAGGAAATTCGTATACAACAATTTTGGCTGATGCAATCGCTAGATATAAAAGATTAACTGGATACGACGTTGTTTTCCAAACTGGAATGGATGAACATGGTCAAAAAGTTGAGCAAAAAGCTGAAGAACAGGGAAAAAACCCACAACAATTTGTCGACGAAATATCTTTAGAAGTAAAAAATATATTTGAAATTGTAAATACTAGTTATGATAGATTTATAAGAACTACAAATCCGCACCATAAAGAAATAGTAAGGAAGATATTTAAAAAATTATATGATAAAGGTGATATTTATAAAGGAAAATACGAAGGACTTTATTGTACACCATGTGAATCATTCTTTACAGAGTCACAATTAGTGGATGGAAAATGCCCAGACTGTGGTAGAGAGGTTCATAAAACAAGTGAAGAAGCTTATTTTCTAAAACTATCTAAATATGAAGAATGGTTAAAACAATACATTTTAGAACACGAAGATTTTATCATCCCAATTTCAAGAAGAAATGAAATGCTTAGATTTATTGAACAAGGACTAGATGATTTATGTGTATCTAGAACATCATTTGATTGGGGAATAAAAGTTCCTTTTGATGAAAAACATGTAATTTATGTTTGGTTAGATGCTTTAACTAACTATATAACCTTTGCCGGATATTTAGAAAATGAAGAAGAATTTAAAAAATTCTGGCCAGCTAATCTTCACATAGTGGGGAAAGATATTTTAAGATTTCACTCAATTTATTGGCCTATTATGTTAAAAGCGCTAGACCTTCCAATAACAAAACAAATATTAGCTCACCCATTTTTTGTAGACCCAAAAGGTGAAAAAATGAGTAAATCAAAAGGGAATATTTTATATGCTGATGATTTATCAAAACACTTAGAAGTAGATGCAATTAGATATTATTTATTAAGTGAATTAGGCTTATCACATGATGGAAATGTAAGCCCAGAACTTATTATAGATAGAACAAACACAGATTTAGCTAATGTTTTAGGTAATTTAGTTAATAGAACAATTACAATGGCTCATAAATATTTTGATGGAATTATATATACACCTACCAAAATAAATGAAGAAGATGAAGAATTAATAAATCTTTCTAAAAATTTAAAAAACAAAGTAGAAGAAAAAATGTTCGAATATAAAATATCAGAAGCCCTTAGCGAAATTTTTGAAATATATAGAAGAAGCAATAAATACATTGACGAACAAACACCATGGGTACTTGCTAAAGATCCAGAGCAAGAAGAAAGATTAAAAACAGTTATTTATAATTTATTAGAAGCTATAAGAACAGCAACTGTATTCTTACAAGCTTTCTTACCAGAAACAGCTGATAAAATATTTAAACAATTAAACACTCAAAATAGAGACATAGATTCAGTAGAAAATTTCGACGGTATGGACGATGGTATTAAACTAAATGAGCCAGAAGTATTATTTCAAAGAATAGATAAGGAACAAAAATTAAAAGAAATAGAAGAGACTTTATAATAAAGTTTCTTTTTTTTCCAAATAATATAATTTTCCGTAAAATGTTGTAAATTGTCGAGAAAAAAGGTTTGAAATCATAAAAACTTAATGTTATAGTAAAATAGGACATTAGGAGAGAGGGACAAACAAAATGATTCTTAAAGACAAAGAGAGTAGTACCATCGCCTTAGGTTTTATTATATTAATTTTATTTTTAGTCATTAACATAATTAGTAAGTTCACCTTTTTAGATTTGGCCTATTTGCTATTTATGATTGGCTGCTTTATAAGATATATTTATATTAAATTACATTAAGATTATATCATTGTGGTATAATCTTTTTAGGTGATTAATTTATGATAGATACACATTGTCATTTAAATAAAGAAGATTATGATGACATAAAACAAATAATAAAAAACATGAAAGATAACATTATGATAGTTAGTACAGCAAGTCCAAACGATTTAAAAGAAATAATAGAATTAATTGAAAATTACGATAATATATATGCAACCATCGGAATCCACCCAGAATTTGCAGATACATATACTGATAAAGATTTAAATAATGTTGAAAAATACTTAATTCATCCGAAAGTAGTAGGAATTGGAGAAATAGGTCTTGATTATCACTATACAAAAGAAAATAAAGAAAAACAAAAAGAGCTATTTATAAAACAAATAAAATTAGCCAATAAATATAATAAGACTATAGTTATTCATACTAGGGATGCTATGTTAGATACATTTAATATTTTAAAACAAGAAAAAGATAAAAAAGTTAAATGTAATTTTCACTGCTACAGCGGTAGTTTAGAAATGGCTAAAGAAATAATAAAATTAAACGGTACTTTTGGAATAGGTGGCGTCTTAACATTTAAAAATGAAAAGAAACTAAAAGAAATAGTTAAAGAATTAGATTTAAAATATTTTCTTTTAGAAACCGATAGTCCTTATCTTACTCCAGAGCCTTTTAGAGGACATAAAAATGAGCCTAAAAACATAATTTATGTTGCAAAAAAAATAGCCGAAATTAAGAATATACCATATGAAGAAGTAATTAAAACAACAACACATAATGCATTATCTCAATTTGACATGAATATAACCCTATGATATAATACCAAACGTTTCACATTTGAAATGGGAGGTATATATGAATACATATTTACTGGGGCTGATTTCAAAATGGGCAACTGTTTTATGGGTGTCAGTCGCAGGAATTTTTGGTTCTGGACAGCTAATTTCAGACGAAACAAAATTAATTGAAAATGAAAACCAAACAAAAAATGCTACAATGACAATGGTAGAAGTAGCATACAATACAGAAACAAGGTATAACAGTAAGCTACCAAGTAACATAACAATTACAAAACAAGAAGGGAAAAAAGGAATAGCTTACAAAGATAATAAAAATAATACCGAAACTTTAGTAGAACCCGTAACCGAAATTATTGAAGTAGGAACAGGTGACTATGGAGAGTACGTTGGTAAGATGACTGGATATGGTGCCGACTGTATAGGTTGTACAGGAACAGTTTCTTGTAAAACTAAATCAGGAAGCAACTGGAATTTAATTAAAGATGGTACATCTTACACTGATGATGAATATGGAAAAGTTAGAATATTAGCTGCTGCTTTAAAAAAATTTCCTTGTGGAACAATTATAAAAGTTGAAAGCAGTACAATGGGTACATTTAACGCTATTGTCCTAGATACTGGGGGAGCCATGCGAAAAGCTTGGTCAAACGGAACAGTTCTTATGGATTTAGCCTTTACAAGTGAAACGTCAGAAGGTATCCATAATTCTACCAATAACAACGTAAAATATAGTGTACAAAGATGGGGATGGTAATCCCTTTTTCTTTTTTAAAAAAAATGATATAATATTAAAACAAAGGAGAGAAATATGGAATATTCACCAAATAAAATGAAACAAAATTTAGAAGAAAATAATTTCAATTTTAAAAAGAAATTTGGTCAAAACTTTATTACTGATAAAAATATTATAGAATCTATCGTAAATAAAGCTGCAATAGATAAAGAAACATTAGTAATAGAAATTGGCCCAGGTGCCGGCTCACTTACAAATAAATTAGGTGAAAAAGCTAAAAATGTAATAGCATACGAAATAGATGAAACATTAAAACCTATTTTAGAAAACAACATAGAAGATAATACAAAAATTATCTATGGCGATTTTTTAAAAAGAGATGTTCTTTTAGATATAAAACAATATGATTACCAAAAATTATATGTTGTTGCTAATCTTCCATATTATATAACAACTCCAATTATCATAAAATTAATCGAAGATAAAATACCCGTGGATAAAATAGTTGTAATGGTTCAAAAAGAAGTTGGCGATAGATTCAGAGCCAAACCAAATACTAAAGAATATAATTCACTTTCAATCTTTCTAAATTATTACTTTGATATTAAGAAAGAATTAGATATTAGTAGAAATGTCTTTATTCCAAAACCCAACGTCGACAGTATTGTTGTATCATTTACAAAAAAGGATAAAAAACTACCATTAAAAAATGAAGATATATTTTTTAAATTAATTAGGGACAGCTTTACCCAAAAAAGAAAAACTTTAAAGAATAATCTTAAAGGGTATGATTTATCAAAAATAGAAAAAGTGTTATCTAAATATAATTTAGATTTAACAGTAAGAGCAGAAGCTTTACCAATAGAAATATTCATAGAAATATCAAATAGTTTATAGAGGTGATAAAATGACTAAATTAATCGAAGCAGATATGCATATTCATACAACCGCTTCAGATGGAGAATATTCATCACTTGAAATTTACCAAAAAATAAAAGACACAAAACAAATAAAAACATTTGCTATTACAGATCATGATACTGTAAAAGGTGCAAAAGAATTACAAGAACATTTACAAAATAATCCAGATAAAAATATAACATTTATTCCTGGAATGGAAGCAAGCGCAAGTATTGCTAGGCCACAATTTAAAGTCCAAAAATCTAGATTACATATATTATGCTATGATTTTGACTTAAATAATCCATTAATCGAAAAGCTTACTACTAAAAGAAAACTAATAGATATACAAAGTATTGAAAGACAACTACACATTTTAGATACCGAAGAAAATATAAGTTTTAGTAATGAAGAAATAGAAGCAATATATGAAAAAAACAATTTTGGTAGAGTTGATATAGCTAAACTATTAATGAAACATAGAATAGTAAAAAATGTGGATGAGGCCTTTGATAAATATCTAGTTGAAACACATGAAAAAGTTCGTGATACATTACCTAAAATACATGAAGAAGAAGTATTTCATGCTATAAAACAAGCGGGGGGATATATAAGTTTAGCTCATCCAACCAGTTTAAGATTAGATTTAGAAATACTAAAAGAATATATAAAATATTTAAAAAGTATCGGGTTAGATGCTATAGAAGTTTATCATTCTCACCAAAAAAGAAGCTATTCACACCAATTACTTAAAATAGCACAAGAATTAGAATTATATGTAAGCGGAGGTTCTGATTACCATGGACCAACTGTAAAGCCAAAAGTACATATTGGAGTGAATCAAGGAAAAAGCCCACAAAAAGTACTAACTTTAAAAGACTATATTATAAAAAATAAATAAACAAAGTCGCCAAAGCATAAAATGTTTTGGTGATTTAATTTGCTAGAAAATATAAAAGCAGTCCTTTGGGCTATTGTAACAGTACTAATAATAGTAAATGGAATATATTTTAGTTTAAAATTGAAATTTCCACAGTTAAATTTTATAAAAATAAAAAAATCATTAAAAAGCGAAAATAAACAAGGAATAAGTCCAATAAAAACTTTATTTTTAACATTAGCAGGAAGAATAGGTGTTGGAAGTATAGCCGGTGTAGCTCTTGCAATATATATAGGAGGCCCAGGTACTATTTTTTGGATGTGGGTTATTGCCATAATATCAGGAGTACTTGCATATACAGAAACACTCTTATCAATAAAATATAAAGATATAAAAAATAATATAGGTGGGCCCTCACACTATATAAAAAAAGGTTTAAACAAAAAAAATTTAGCTATAACTTATTCAGTAATAGTAATAATTGCCTATTTGATAGGATTTATTCCAATTCAATCAAATACTATAGTAAAATCGGTAGATATGATAGAGAAAACAAATCATATTATAATCGGAATTATATTAGCAGCCATATCTTTTTTAATAATAAAAGGTGGAATTAATAAAATATCAAATGTTACAGATAAATTAGTCCCATTAATGTCGATAATATACGTAAGTATGGCATTATTCACAATAATAACCAATATAGAAAAATTTCCAGTCGTTATAAATAACATATTAGTAGAAGCTTTTAATTTAAAACCATTTTTAACAGGTTTTATTCCGGTAGTATTAATTGGCGTTCAAAGAGCAATCTTTTCAAATGAATCAGGAATAGGATTAGGTGGTATTGCTGCAAGCGCATCCAATAGCACAAATGGAACTAAAAGTGGATATATTCAAGTTCTAGGTATATATATAACAACAATTATTATTTGTACAGCTACTGCTTTTATGATTTTAATTTTTGATTATCAAAATGTAATTATAGATAACCCAAATGGTATTGAATTAACCTCTTTAGCTTTTAATCATCATTTCGGGAATATAGGAAACATATTACTAGTTTTATGTATATTAATGTTTTCATTTTCAACTATTTTAACAGGATATTATTACTGTGAATCCAGTCTAAAATTTATTTTTAAAAAAATAAACACTAAAATAATAAAAATTTTAACCCCTTTAAGCATATTAATTGGAACAATTACATCCCCAACCACAATTTGGAGTATGGTAGATATATTAGTAGGCATTCTCGCAATTATAAACATATATGCAATGGTAAAATTAAAAAAAGAAATTATGAATTATCACAATAAAAAAGAAAACTCTTAAGAATTTTCAATTTATAGTATAAGGATTATCTTGTGTACCTTTTCCAGATAACTTAATATCAGGGATTAAAAACAAAGTTGGTCTTGCAAAAATTTTATTATCAAGAAAGGCTGATGACCATCCATAACACCCACAAGCCTGAATTCCTGTTAATGCCTGTGAGTTTGATTGAATAAGAGGGGTCATAGTCCAAGAAGGTTCATTATTATATACATAATTATTTAAAGAACATTTAAAATTTTCATGTATATAATCAGCAGTACTAGAAGGGCAATAGTCGTTAGTTGTACTCTGGCATGATGAATTATTGCTTGCTCTATAATAATCTCCAACACTGTATAAACCTATTTTTCCATTCCATGTTTCTTTCTTTTCAGCCTGTATTATTTCTTGAAGCGAGATTTTATGATTAACTGCACCTAAATAAAAATCATGTATTAAAATATATTTTTTATCATCAGCTAAAATAGAATTGTAAAAGGTAGTATTTAAATAAGTGTTTAAATAAGAATCTTGTGTTACCGTTCCACTACTAGAACCAACAGTATATATACCACTTTTAATATTCCAAGCATTACATCCTCCTGTAGAACTTAAATTACAATATGTATTGGTAGATGAAGATCTGTTATTTTTTGGATCAAAAGCAATTGGTCCAATTGATTGCTGTCTAACAATTTTTAATACATCATCTTTTTCTATTGCCATTATTCTCCATATTTCGTTGTTAAAAGCAATATAATTATCTGGGTTCTCGCCTTTATAAACATATCTTCCTGATTCATATCCATCAGCATATAATCCATCGCCAGAACTAATGATTTTTTTCTTTAGTTGCCATGCAGCATTATAATCTTTAATATTGCCTTTCACATTAATATTTAAATTAGTTTGAAAAGCTGCATATCCAACCGTCATTATAAATAATAGTGTTAAACTCGATATTATTATTAAACTTCTTTGTTTTTTCCTTCGTCTTCTTTTCACTAGTAATCACCCTAAATAAATTATATGTCGAGTTTCTCCACAAGTCAAGACATTTTTGTGGAATATTGCGACAATATACTTGGTGATATAATGATAGGTAAAGCAATAAAAAAGATGCGAAAAGATAGTAATTATAATCAAGAATACATAAGTAAAAAAATAAATGTGGGAAGAACAACTCTCTCAGATTATGAAAGAGAAAAAACAGCTATTAATTTTGATTTGATCGAAAAAATAGCTGAGTGCTGTGATTATGAAATAATATTCAAAAATAAAAAAACAAATGAAACTTGGAATACAGAGGACCTTAAACGAAAAGATATATAGTATCTTTTTTTAATAAAATGTTTCATATCAAATAAAATATGATAGAATATAAGCAAAAGGCAGGTGCACACCATGATTAATAAAAAATGGGATGAAGTATTAAAAGAAGAAATGAAAAAGCCATATTTTAAAGATTTAGGGATATTTGTAAAAAATGAATATAATAAAAAAACAATATATCCAGAATATAAGAATATATTTAATGCCTTAAGATATACTGATTACGATAAAGTAAAAGTAGTAATTTTAGGTCAAGATCCATATCATGGCCCAAATGAAGCCCATGGTTTATCTTTTTCTGTAAGGAAAGGCGTAAAAAGACCACCTTCACTTCAAAATATATTTAAAGAACTAAATAACGATTTAGGAATAATTAGAACAAACAATGATTTAACAGATTGGGCGAATCAAGGAGTATTTCTTTTAAATGCTATAATGACCGTTGTAAAAGATACACCACTTTCACATAAAGGAAAAGGATGGGAAACATTTACCGATAATTTAATAAAAATATTAAATCAAAGAGAGGAACCAATAGTATTTATTTTCTGGGGAGCCTATGCAAGAAGTAAAAAAGAATTAATTACTAATAAAAATCATTATATAATAGAAAGCCCACATCCATCTCCACTTTCTGCATCCAGGGGATTTTTTGGAAGTAAACCATTTTCAAAAACTAATAACTTTTTAGTAAGCAAAGGAATTAAACCAATTAATTGGGGTGATAACAATGAATGAAGCAAAACAAACGCTAAAAGATAATTTAAAAGATGAAACAGTAGTAGTTGCCTGTTCAGGCGGACCTGATTCAATGACATTATTAAAAATAACTAACGATTTAAAAGAAGAATTAAATCTAAAAATCGTATGTGCTCACGTAAATCATAAAATTAGACCAGAAAGCGATGACGAAGCAGTTATGGTGGAAGAGTATTGTAAAGAAAATGGTATATTTTTCGAATATATGACCATCAACAATTATAATAACATCAATTTTCATCAAGACGCTAGAATGAAAAGATATGAGTTTTTCAACAAATGTGCAAACAAGTGTAAAGCTGGGCACCTTTTAACCGCTCATCACGGTGATGATTTAATGGAAACAATACTAATGAGAATTGTTAGAGGAGGGGCTTTTAAAAGTTATGCTGGATTTGGCGAAAAAATCACAAACAACACATATACAATTTTAAGACCACTTATCCCATATACGAAAAAACAAATATTAAATTACGCTGAAGAAAATAAAATTCCTTATAGTATAGATAATTCAAACGATAAAGATGATTATACAAGAAATAGGTTTAGAAAATATATCTTACCAAAACTAAAAGAAGAAGATAAAAACGTTCATAAAAAATTCTATAAGTTTAGTAAAACAATAGAGGCCTATGATGAATATATAAATAAAGATGTAGAAAAATTTTATAATAAAATAGTCAAAGATAACATATTAGATTCAAATAAGTTTCAAAATTTAGAAAAATTAATCCAAATAAAAATAATTAATAAATTTTTAGCTACAGAATATAAAGAAAAAATATCATTAATAACCGATAAACATAGAGATTTAATATATAAAATATTAATAAGTAATAAACCAAACCAAGAAATCTCACTACCTAATTATAAAAAAGCTATAAAAACATATAATGAATTTTATATAAAAGAAGAAAAAAAATCAAAGACATATAAAATAGAATTAGTAGACTATTTAACTTTACCTAATAATAAAACTATTGAAATAGTAGATAAAAGCGAAGATACAAGTAATTATACAATTAGGCTATCAAAAAAAGAAGTTCATTTTCCTTTATATATAAGAACTAGATTAAACGGTGATAAAATAGAAATTAAAGGTTTAAATGGGCATAAAAAAATAAAAGATATTTTTATCGATGAAAAGATTTCAAAAGAAGATAGAGAAAGTTGGCCGATATTAGTAGATGCTAAGGAAAATATTCTTTGGATACCAGGGTTAAAAAAATCTAAATTTGATAAACAAAAAAATGAAAACTATGATATAATAGTGAGGTATCATTAAAGAAAGGGAGTTTTGCCATGAATAAAAAAGCAATCAAAAGAGGACTTCTACCATATTTATTTCTTGCAATTTTCTTATTTGCAATAATAATGGTAGTAGGGTCATTAAATAAAGAAGTTCATGAATTTAATTATGGTGATTTCACAAAACAAGTAGATAAAAAAGAAATAAAAGAAATAAATGTTACTCCAAGAAGCAGAGGCAGTGTTTATACAATTACTGGTAAATTAAAAGACTATAAAAGTAATGAATCATTTGTTTTAACAATGCCACTTACCAACGAAACAATGGTTAAGTTGTTAGAAGCTGAAGATAAAGCCGGATTTAAAATGACAACTACAACAGATCCGGAATCAAGTACATTACTATTATTCATAATCCAAGTTTTACCAATGGTTTTACTAATTGGATTAGGATTCTGGTTTATTACTAGACAAATGGGTGGTAATAATAAATCAATGGATTTTGGTAAATCTAAAGCTAGATTAAGTGGTGGAGATTCAAAAGTAACTTTCAAAGATGTTGCTGGCTTAACCGAAGAAAAAGAAGAAGTTTCAGAATTAATAGATTTCTTAAAAAATCCTAAAAAATTCCAAAAAATGGGTGCTAGAATTCCAAAAGGAGTTTTATTAGTAGGTCCTCCAGGGACAGGAAAAACCTTACTTGCTAAAGCAGTAGCTGGAGAAGCTAATGTTCCATTCTATTTCATAAGTGGTTCAGAATTTGTTGAATTATTTGTCGGAGTAGGAGCATCAAGAGTAAGAGACATGTTTAAACAAGCTAAACAATCTGCCCCTTGTTTAATATTCATTGATGAAATCGATGCTGTTGGAAGACAAAGAGGAGCCGGATTAGGCGGTGGACATGATGAAAGAGAACAAACATTAAATCAATTATTAACTGAAATGGATGGATTTGGTGCTAACGAAGGAATAATTATTATTGCTGCAACCAATAGACCAGATGTATTAGATCCAGCCTTATTAAGACCAGGTAGATTTGATAGACAAGTAACAGTTAATGTTCCAGATGTTAAAGGAAGAGAAGAAATATTAAATGTTCATGCCCAAGGAAAAACATTTGCTAAAAACGTTACAATGAAAAACATTGCTAAAAGAACAGTAGGTTTTAGTGGAGCTGATTTAGAAAATTTACTTAATGAAGCCGCATTATTAGCTGTAAGAAGAAATAAAGAAAAAATAACAATGGCTGAAATTGATGAAGCTCATGATAGAGTACTTATGGGACCAGCTAAAAAATCAAAAAAATATACCGATAAAGAAAAGAAAACAGTTGCTTATCACGAAGCAGGCCACGCTGTAGTAGGTTTAAAACTAGAAGGCGCAAATGACGTTCAAAAAATAACAATAATACCAAGAGGTTCAGCCGGTGGATATAATTTAATGCTTCCAAAAGAAGAAACATATTTATCTACAAAAAATGAGTTATTACAAACAATTAGTGGTTTACTTGCTGGTAGAGTAGCGGAAGAGGTAGTATTTGGTGAAATTACAACAGGAGCTTCTAACGATTTCCAACAAGCTACAAAAATTGCAAGAGCAATGGTTACTGAATATGGAATGAGTGATTTAGGACCAGTTCAATTTGAACACCAAAATTCTAGCGTATTCTTAGGTAGAGATTATAACAAGCAACAAAACTTCTCAACTAAGGTAGCTGATGAAATCGATGCCGAAGTTCGTAAAATAATTGAAAAACAATATCAGGTAACTAAAAAAATAATTAAAGAGAATATGGAATTACTAGATTTAATTGCTAATACATTATTAGAATATGAAACAATCACTAAAGAACAAATTGATTATCTAGTAGAAAATGGTGAAATGCCAAAAGAAGAAATACTAGAAATTGATGAAATAACTCTAAATGATTTAACTTTAAATGAATTGCAAGAAATTGCAAAAGAACATGGTATTGAAGACTATGAAGATAAATCAAAAGAAGATCTTATAAAAATTTTAAACGAAAAAGAAAACAAGGAAAAATAATACCTTGTTTTTTGTATACACCAATTTACACATTTCGCCATTAAAATAACTTGCCAAAACCAGGGGGGGGGGGGGGTATAATATATTTAAAATAA
>CAOJZV010000006.1 GCA_948466255.1 uncultured Bacillota bacterium
TTTTTTTTTTTTATTCTTTTTTTTTTTTTTTTTTTTTTTTCTTTCTTTTTAAAAAAAAAAAAAAAAATATCTCTCACCCTGGGGGGGGGGGGGGGGGGGGGGCCTATAATATAAATAGAATAAAATATAAAGGCCAAATGATTGAATAAAGTGTCATTATTCGTTATAATGGTATAAGGATAAGCAAATAGGAAATACTAAGAACTATAGGTGGAAAATATGAGAAGAGGAAAAAGAAGAAGACAAAGGAAGTTAATAATAATATCCAGTTTAACATTATTATTTATAATGACTGTAGGGTATGCGGCATTTCAAACAAATATAAATATAAATGCCAAGGGAAATATATTAAAGAGAATAACTTCAAGTGATTTGAAACAAAATATAGTCACATCAGGAGATGGGTTATATAAAGATGATATAGAAGAAAATAAATATATTTATAAAGGAGCTAATCCAAATAATTATATAAAATTAGATAATGATTTATGGCGTATTATATCTATTGAACCCGATAATACACTTAAAGTAATGAAACAAGATAGTATAGGTAATTTTCCTTATGATCCAGGATATGAAACAAGTATAACAGGTGTAACAGAAGCAAATTCTGTTGAAGGAACAAGATGGTCAGCTATTAGTACAGATTATTGTCAATATAGAACATCAATCACATCATATTATGGATGTAATGTATGGGGCAGTAAAACAACAATGTTAGATGCGAATGGAAATAACATAACAAAAATGCCATGGCAAGTAGATAATTCAACTACTTATGATTTACCAGAAAAAGAAGCCTATATAAATACATATTTAAATCATATATATTATGCTAGTTTAAGTGACAAAGTACAAAGTAAAATAACAAATCATAGTTTTAATGTAGGACTTTTAGCTTTTACTAACAGTCAAACATTATCTACTGATATATCACAAGAAAAAGCATATACATGGAAAGGTAAAGTAGGACTTGCGAATGCAACAGATTATGTAAGAGCTAGTACCGATACATCATGTACAAGTGTTTATGCTGGATATAAAAGCCCATATCCATGTAAAAATGGGAACTTTATATTTAATTCTACAACTTGGTGGACTATGTCTCCGCTTTCATATTCATACTCTGACAACGCTTGGATTGCCCTTAACACAGGTATACTTCACATCGGTTATTATGTGCGTGGTTTCAACAGTGTGCGTCCAGTTCTCTATTTATCATCTGATATCTCATTAGGTGGGGAAGGAACAAGTGGGGAGCCATATACAATAAATTAAAGTATTATAAAAACAGAAGAATTTATTGATTTTCTTCTGTTTTTAAATTTTCTTCCATTAATTTTTTGACTTCATTATAAAGTTTTTCATTAGCTTCTTCTAAAGTCATGTCTTCTACTTTAAAAGGTTTTCCGAATCTAGCTGTTAGGTTTTTACTTCTAAATTTATAATCACCTGTTAAACCAAAAGGTATTATTGTAGCACCTGTTTTTTGGGCCATTGAAACTGTTCCAAATTTAAATGGAAGTAAAAATTCTTTTGTTTTGTTTCTAGTACCTTCTGGGAATATTCCAATTGCGCCTTTTTCTTTTAATACTTCTATGGCACTATTTTTAGCGCTTGAATCTTTTATTTGCCTATTAACTGGAATGCAGCCTACTGATTTGAAAAACCAGGCCATTTTACCATCGAAATATTCCTTTTTTGCCATATATCTTATTATTCTTTTTGTTGATATTATGGTTAAACATTGATCATATAAATGTTTATGATTTCCGGCAATTATAATAGGGCCTTCTTTTGGTATGACTTCTTTGTTTATTATTTTTGGATTATAATATAAAATAAATATTGGTTTTAAAATAGCTTTAAATATTTTATAACATATATACTTCTTTTTCATACTATTTGTTCTCTCTTTTTTCTTTTTCTTCTTCCATTAGTTTTTTGAAGTCAACTTTTCCTATTAAAGTTTTTGGAAGTGATTTTCTAAATTCAAATTCATATGGAACTGAATGTTTTGATAAATGTTTTTCACAGAATTTTTTAATACTGTATTTAGGGTTTAATCCATGGTAATCATTTTTTAAAACTATAAAGGCTTTTGGAACTTCAACTTTATATGAATGTGGGATACCAATAACAGTACATGAAAGAACGGCTGGGTGCTGAAGAATGATGTTTTCAATATAGCTTGGATAAACATTATATCCGCTAGAAATAATCATCCTTTTTAATCTTGATTTGTAATAAAATATACCATCTTCGTCCATGTATCCAATATCACCAGTATGAAGCCAAACATAACCATCGTCATGAATTCGAAGAACTTCATTTGTGGCAATTTCATTATCTAAATATCCAAGCATAACAGTTGGTCCGTTTACACATATTTCTCCATCTTCATTTGGACCTAATGTTTTCCCTGTTTCTGGATCTACTATTTTGAAATAATTACCGGGGAATGGGATTCCAATACTACCTTGTTTATTTGCATCATCAAATGCTAGAGCAGTGGCAGCCAGTGATTCGGTCATACCATATCCTTGAGATATTTTGGCATTACATCCATGCTTTTTTAAGTATTCATTTACTTTATTATTTAAAGATTCAGATAGACTATCTCCACCACATACTACATATCTGACATTTGATAAATCTAAATTTTTAACATTATTACAATTTGTAAGGGCTTCAAATAAAGTAGGGACACCAAAGATTAGATTTGGTTTTGTTTTTTGAATTAGTTTATCAAACTCTCTTGAGTTAAATTGAGGGATCAATATCACTTTAGCACCAAAACATAGTGGAGTATGTGTACAAACTCCTAAACCAAACCCATGGAATAATGGGAGAATTGTAAGCATGGCATCACCAAGTTTATACTGTGTAAGAAAGATTTTTGCTTGTTCAACAAGGGCGTTAAAATTGCCATTACTTAAAACAATTCCTTTTGGATCACCAGTTGTTCCTCCAGAGTGTAATATAACAGCAGGGGTATCTTTTGATCCTTGAAATGTTTCTATATTTTCTTTTGTTCTTCCATTTTTTATAAATTGTTTCCAAAAAACATATTTTCCTTCATTATTTTTTGGTTTTACAACTTTTCTTCCTTGCGTTAATTCATAGCCAACATTTAATAAAAGAGGCATTGAATCTTTTGCTGATACGATGATTACATTTTGAACATTAGTTTTATCCAAAATATTATTTATTTTTTCATAACAAAGATCTATTGTTACTAAAGCTTTGGCATGATTGTTTATTAGGTAATTTTTTATTTCCTCTTCAGCAGATAGTGGGTGTATCATATTTGCGATGGCACCTAATTTATTTAGGGCATAAAATGCAATTACAGCTTCTGGAGTGTTGGCCATACAAATGGTTACAACATCTTTTTCTCCTATACCTAGTTTTTTAAAGGAATTTGCACATGTATTTATTTCCTTAAGTAATTTTTTATATGTTGTTTTTTTCCCAAAATATTCTAAAGCTGGCATTTTTGGATATGTGTTTGCAGTGTCTTCAAAATATTCATAAATTGTTTTGTTACTTACTTTGATGGTTTCATCACCTTTTTTATAATATTTGTGCCATGGAGCATTTGGCTTTTTTAGTCTTTTTATTTTGTCGATAAGTTCCATGTGTTACCTTCTTTCTATAATCATTGTATTAATTTTTTCTCTTAATTTGTCAGTTTCTTTGATAAAATCATTAGTTTGTACAGTGTATGGCTTTTCAAAGGTTATGGTTATACCTTTTCCAAATATATTATATTTTCCTATAATACAAAAAGGAATAATTTCGCTTTCTGTTTGATAAGACATTCTAATGGCACCTTTTTTAAACGGTAAGGTAGGTTCTTTTTTTTCTCTATTGATAGTGCTTTCTGGGAAAATACCAATTATTTCATTGGCTTCTAAAACTTTAATTGCCTCATTATAGGCTTCTTGATTTTGCTTTGCTTTTCTATCTACAGGAATTATTCCCATGTTTTTAAATATAATTCCTAATGGACCTTTTGTTAATTCTACTTTAGCTAAAAAATGTACTGTTCTTTTGGTACAAGAAATTAATAAAAGGCTGTCTAAAATATTTGTATGATTTCCTGCTAAAATTATTTTATCTTTTTTGGGAATATTTTCTTTTCCTATTATATGTGGATGAAAGAAAATTTTAAATAATATGGTTATTATGGGCCTTACTATTCTATATAAAAGTGGCTGTTTCATACTATCACCTATTTATAATTATACATTAAATATAGTTAGATATCAATTAGCGAAGGGGGTTTAAATATTAAATATGTTTTTCTTTTTGATAAGTAATTATAATGGTTATTTATTTTACTTATTAAAGGGTTAAATGATTTAATGCTTAGAAACCTTAGTATTAATATGGATTTTATTGTATCGATTAGTTCTTTTCAATTAACAAAAATCAAATGAAAAATGATGATAATTAAAAAACAAGATAAAAGTTTTTTGCCTTTATATGTATTTAGTTAATATTGACAATAGATAGTTTTTCCTTTAAAATGTAAAATAGGAAAAGAGGGATGCTCATGTATCAAGAAAGAATTATTCTTACACCAAAGGATATTTTAGAAAAAGAGTTTAAAATCGATACAAGAGGATATAGACCACAGGAAGTTGATAAGTTTTTAGACACCATCATTAGTGATTATGAAGAAATGTTTGCACTTATGCGTGAATATGAAAGGGATAAAAAATCGTTAATTGATGAAAATATGCGTCTAAAACAGGAAATTAGAAGTTTACGTACTAAACTTGATGTAGCTTCTGAGACTAGTGGTGGCGTAAGCAATGTTGACTTACTTAGAAGATTATCTAATTTAGAAAAAATTATTTATGGCGATAAATAATATTTTGACAAACGCTGCATTCTTTGTAATGTAGAGGAAAGTCCATACTTGCACAGTCTGTGATGACTGTAGTGATTGTGCATAGGGAAAAAATAACCTATGGCAGATTTTATCTGACGACGTTTGATGGCCTAAGGAATTTTCTATGGCCTAGAACATAAAGTGCCGCAGTGACGAATCTTTTAGAAATAAAAGAGTGAAACGTGGTAAACTCCGCAAGCAAGCAACCCAAATTATGGTAGGGGAACCTAATAGAAGAGAATTAAGAATTTTCTATGGGACTGGTTTTACCGGTAGATAGATGTTTGTCACCTAGAAATAGGTACAGAATATGGCTTATAAAATATTATTTTGTTTATAATAAGGAAGGTAAGGATATGAAGGAAATTGGAGAGCAGTTAAAAACGGCTCGTGAGGGCATCGGTGTTTCAATTGAAGAAGTAGCCGAAGATTTAAAAATTAGACCAACGCAAATTGAAAATATCGAGGCAGGAAATTCTGAAGCTTTCGATGATGTATTTTATCTGAAATATTTTATTCGCGATTATGCAAAATATTTAGGGTTAAATAAAGAAGATTTAGTGGATGAATTTAATGAATATTTATTTGATTATACTTCTAGACTTTCTTTAGACGATATAAAAATGGCAACTAAAGAAAAGAAACCAGCTAAGGCGGTTAAGTCACCATATACTATTGATAAAAGAAATAAAGCTAAAATGATTCCGTTTTTAGTTTATGGTTTGATTGTAGCTTTAATAGTGGTTATTGTTTATTTTGTTATTACGTTAAATATAGTAGATGATGATTTTGAGGAAGGGACTGTCATAACTGACAGAGGTTAGGAGGATTTATGAACACACCTAATAAATTAACAATGTTTAGAATATTTTTGACATTTGTAATAATTGCACTTTTATTATTTCCGTTTTCAGCAATGGATATAAATGTTACTCAATTATTTATTAATGAATCATTAAGAGTAGATATTAGATATTTAATTGCGGGTATTTTATTTATTATTGCATCTTTAACTGATTTTGTTGATGGCTATATTGCAAGGAAATATAATATGGTTACTGATTTTGGAAAAATGATGGATGCGATTGCGGATAAAATTTTAGTAAATGCGATTTTAATTATTTTATGTGCACAAGGATTTATTCATCCAATTATTCCTGTAGTAATTATTTTAAGAGATACTTTTGTAGATAGTATTAAAATGGTTGCTGGTAATAAGGGTAATGTTGTTGCTGCTAGTAAACTTGGTAAGGTTAAAACGGCTACAATGATGGTAGGGTTAGTTTTAACTTTATTCTATAATTTACCATTTGAACTTTGGAATCTTAGGGTTTCTGATTTCTTATTAATTTTAGCAACTATCTTATCAGTTATTTCAGGAATTCAATATTATTTAGCAAATAAACATTTATTATTTGAAGATATGAGGGCCTAAGGCCTTTTTTCTTTTGGAAAAATTTACTAGACACTTTTTGAACAAATGTTCGGAAAAAGTATTGACATTTGTTTTTAGATAGTATAAAATGTAATCATAGGAGTTTCAAAGTAAGGAGGAAAATAAAATGGCAAAGACTGCTGATACTGATCAAAATTTAAAACAGGTTTTATCTGATATAGAAAAACAATTTGGGAAAGGGTCAATTATGCGTTTAGGAGATGATGAAAAACGTGAAATTGATGTTGTACCTAGTGGAAGTATTGCGCTTGATGTTGCGCTTGGAATCGGAGGTTATCCAAAAGGGAGAATTATAGAAATATATGGACCTGAATCTAGTGGTAAAACTACTTTCGCATTACATGCGATTGCAGAAGCTCAAAAACAAGGTGGAAAGGTTGCATTTATTGATGCAGAGAACTCATTAGATCCCCAATATGCTGAAAGATTAGGAGTTAATATTAATGATTTATTATTATCGCAACCTGATAATGGTGAACAAGCTTTAGAAATTGCTGAAGCTTTAGTTAGAAGTGGGGCAATTAGTGTTATTGTAATTGATTCTGTTGCAGCTTTAGTTCCACAAGCTGAAATTGAAGGTGAAATGGGTGATTCCCACGTTGGACTTCAAGCTAGACTTATGAGTCAAGCTTTAAGAAAATTAGCTGGAATTATCAACAAAACTGGAACTGTGGCTATATTTATTAACCAATTACGTGAAAAAGTGGGAGTTATGTTTGGGAATCCAGAAGTTACTCCTGGTGGACGTGCACTTAAATTCTATTCTTCTATAAGACTTGAAATTAGAAGAAGTGAACAAATTAAAATGGGAACTGATATTATTGGTAATAAAACTAATATTAAAGTGGTTAAAAATAAAATGGCCCCTCCATTTAAAACTTGTTCTGTAGATATTATGTATGGAACTGGTATTTCTATGGAAGGTGAACTTATTGATTTAGGTGCCGAGGCTAATATTTTAGAAAAATCTGGTGCATGGTATGCATATAAAGGTGAAAAAATTGGCCAAGGTAAAGAAAATGTTAAAGAATATTTGAAATCTAATCCTAAAGTTAAGGAAGAAATTAATAAAAAGGTTCGTGAATATTTTAATATTACTAAAGCAAGTGAAAAAGAAAGTAAATAGTTTTAAGCAATATGTTTATACATATTGTTTTTTATTTATGCTTTTTTTAATTATTGTTAATAAATGGCTTGTTCTGTTATTTATTTTTCTTGACTTATTTAGTAATCCCTTATAAAATAGAATTAGGTGATGAAATATGTCACTTATAGTTATGGAGGTAATAATATGACAAATAGTATTTTCTCCATTTTGCTAGTTATAATTGGACTTTTTGTAGGTATTATCTTAATGATAATTTTAAGTTATGTAAAAGGGTCAAATGCTTCTAGAAAAGCAACTGCATCTATTGAAAAAGCTAAAAAAGAAGCTGATAAAATTAAACGTGATGGTATTTTAGAAGCTAAAGAAGAAGCACATAGATTAAAAACTGAACTTGATAAAGAAATTAAAGAGAAAAAACAAGAAATGAAGGAATCTGAAGAACGCCTTTTGTCTCGTGAAGAAAGCATGGATAGAAGAGATCAAATGCTTCAAAATCGTGAGCAATTACTTGATGAAAAAGAAAATAATTTAAACCAAAAACAAAAAGATATTCAAGACAAGCAAGTGGAGCTTGATAATGCAAAAAATGAACAAATAAAAGAACTTGAAAAAATTGCAGGGTATTCTAAGAAGGAAGCCCGCGAAGTTATTATGAAAAAGGTTGAAGAAATGATGGATTTAGAAATTTCTTCATACATTAAAGAACGTGAAGCTGAAGCTAAATTAGACGCAGATAAAAAAGCTAAAACAATGATGGTTTCAGCTATGCAAAAGTATGCATCTGATGTAGCTAATGAACAAACTGTTACAGTAGCTACTTTACCTAACGATGAAATGAAAGGTCGTATTATTGGTAGAGAAGGTAGAAATATTCGTACTATTGAGGCTGTTACTGGTGTTGATTTGATTATTGATGATACTCCTGAAGCTATTGTTTTATCTAGCTTCGACCCTTATCGTAGGGAAATTGCTAAAATAACTTTAGATACTCTTATTAAAGATGGACGTATTCATCCAGGTAGAATTGAAGAAGTTTATGATAAAACAGTTAAAGAAATGAAAGCTAAATTACTTGAATTAGGTGAAAATGCTTTATTTGAACTTGGTATTACTAAAATGGATCCTGAAATCATTGAGTTGCTTGGAAAACTTAATTTTAGAACTAGTTATGGGCAAAATGCTTTACAGCATTCTTTAGAAGTCGCTACTTTATCTGGGCTACTTGCAGCTGAATTAGGTGAAAATGTTAGCTTAGCTAAAAGAGCTGGATTATTACATGATATCGGAAAAGCTATTGATCATGAGGTTGAAGGTAGTCATGTAGAAATTGGGGTTAAAATTGCGACTAAATATGGCGAAAGTGATGATGTTATTAATGCAATTGCTTCTCACCATGGTGATACTGAAGCTACTAGTGTTATTTCAGTTTTAGTTGCTATTGCTGATGCTTTATCAGCATCACGTCCTGGCGCTAGAAATGATTCTTTAGAAAATTATATTCAAAGATTAAATGAACTTGAAAATATTGGTAATGAAATTCCTGGAGTTGAAAAGTCATTTGCTGTCCAAGCAGGAAGAGAATTACGTGTAATTGTTAAACCAGAAGATATTAATGATTTAGAAAGCTTTAAAGTGGCTAGAGAAGTTAAAGATAAAATTGAATCTACATTACAATATCCTGGAACAATAAAAGTTGTAGTTATTAGAGAAACTAGAGCAACAGAAGAAGCTAAATAATAGCTTCTTTTTCTTTACGTTTTTAGACTTTGACAGTTATAGTTTGCTTTCTTCACAATTATATTACCTTTGCGTTTTTAATATCATAACTTCTTTGATGTAAAGATTATGAAATGTAAATTAATTAGATAATAAAAATTTAGCATGATATATAGAATTTAAAAAGGAAAAAAGAACATATATTAGTTCTTTTTTTAATTTTCTGGATTTTCAAGGGCAGTTGCGCCATCACCCATAAAAGCAACATATAAAACTATAATGGCGGATAGTAAACTTAAAATACCGGCATCTATTTGTAAATTGGCGGTTTTTAAATCTAGATTATGTTCTTCTTTTATACCTTTATCTATATAGTTGATGTATAAAAATCCAATTGAGATTATGAGCGCTAATGTTCTGTTTAATTTTAAAAGGTCTTCAGATGTTTTGTTTGTATATAATGGTTTTTTCTTTTCGTGAATCAAGATTTGATTATAAGTTAAAGTTAGTGAAACTATAAGAGTAAAAATAAATAATAGTGAAAGTCCAAATTGCCATCTTAATAGTTTTGCTTCTTCTAAATCATAATTTGTCATTCGTTTTCTCTAAGTTGTTTTAATTCTAAAAGTTCACTGACAGTCACAAACTTATAACCTTTATCTTTTAAAGCTTTAACTACCGAATCAATGGCATTTGCGGAATATTCGTGATTATCGTGCATTAATATTATACTGCCATCTTTTACATTAGGAATTATATTATTTATTATTTTTTCTTTCTTTTTTACTTTCCAGTCAGATGAATCAACATCCCAAAGTATAAAGGTTAGGTCCGTGTATGACTTTAATCTATCTGAATATCCACCATAAGTTGGCCTAAATACTTTTGGGGATATGCCAGTTATCTTTTGTACTTTTTCTTGGGTTTTGTTTAATTCTTCTTGAAATTCTTGTTTTGATAATCTGTTTAGCCATTTGTGATTATAAGAATGGTTCCCTATTTCATTACCTTCATTTACCATTCTTTGTAATGTTTCATTATAAAACTCTACTTTATTACCAATAACAAAGAAAGTTCCGCAGGCATCATATTTTTTTAATGTATCTAATATTTTTGTGGTATATTTACTTGGGCCATCATCAAAGGTTAATGCTACAACTTTATCATCATAGTCAATATTCTTCTTTTTAATTTTAATATAGTTATCTGTATTTTCTGTTTTATCTATATCTATTAATAATTTCAAAGAATTTAAAGGGATATCTAAATATATTAATTCTTGTCTATTATCTTTTGATGTTTGCATACCTAAATAGAGGGTTAAATTTTCATCATCAAAAGTAAAATAATCATAGCTAACATTAGTAAGAGATTCTATATCGCTATCTCTATATTTTTCTAATAATTGTTTTTTAATATTATAATCTAAAGCATCTAGATCTTTGATTATATCTTCCATAGTTAAAAAACTTTTGGTTTTTTTATTATAGGTAAAGGTTTTGATTTTATTTATTTTTTTATCTGCATTTATTTCTGTATTTAAACTAACATTAACTATATCATCATTTAGTTCTTTATATGTATATGAAATATTTAATTCTGGATTTTTATAATTTTTGTATTCTTTTTTAAAATTGGTGCGAGTTTTATTTATGTATGAAGTTATGGCATCATCTAGAATGTTTATTCCAGTTACAGGGTAGTTAATGGCAATTAATTCGTCATCACTTATAGTGGTTTTTATTTCTTTTTTATTACAGCCAGTTATTAGTAATATAGCTAAGCATAGAAATAGTAACATTGTTTTTTTCATAAAATTCACCTAAATAATTATATGCTTGTCAGATAGGATTATGTACGTATAAAAAGCGAACATTTTACCTTTTGAGTTGTAATATAATAAGTCTCTTTTGGTTTTTTCTTTTTTTACGAAAAAATTAGTTTTTAGTTTTTTTGCTTTTTGTCAAAAATGGATTTTTTTCTTTTTTTAAAAGTAACATTTTGTTATTGAAAATAGCTATTTTCTTTGAAATTAAAGGGTAAAGTGGATAAAAATGGCATTTTTGGTGTTTTTGCCAAAAAACAAAAAAATTAAAAAATGACAAGTTTACATTTTTTAAAAAAATAAATTTTTACGATTTTTGTTAGAAATAAAGGGCTTGTGAAAGAGGGTGAAAAAAAGTTTGAAAAAAGCGAACATTTTCTATTGACGTTTAGTCTAAAAAGTGGTTATAATTGTATTACAAGATAGGGAGGACATGAAGTATGGTTGATACAGAAGAAACTTTAGCAACTTTGAAAGTTGTAAAACGTAATGGAAAAAAAGTAGAATGGAATGGGACTAAAATTGCAGTAGCAATAAAAAAAGGATTCGACAGTGTTAAAACTGAAGATGAAGAAAATAAATATACTGAAAAAGATATTAATAAAATATTTAATGCAGTTGTAAAAAGAATTGAAAAAGAATATTTAGCTGATGAAAAAATTAAAATTGAACAAATTCAAGATTTAATTGAAGAAGAACTTCATAAAAAAGGATATGAAGATGTTTATAAATCATTTTCTGAATACCGCGTGCGAAGAAATATGTCTAGACAAATGTTCTTTGGTGAAAAAAAACAACATAAATTCTTAAAAGCGATTGAAAATTTAGGTTTAAAATCAGCGCATGAGGAAGATGCGAAAAGGGAAAATGCTAATGTTGATGGTGATACAGCAATGGGAACTATGCTTCAATATGGAAGTACTGTTTCTAAAGAATTTGCGAAAGCTTATTTAATGAAACCTAAATTTGCTGAGGCTCATGACAATGGTGATATTCATATTCATGATATGGACTTTATGCCAATGGGAACTACTACTTGTTGCCAAATCGATTTAAAGAAATTATTTGATAAAGGTTTTTCTACTGGACATGGTCATTTAAGAGAACCTCAAGGTATTATGAGTTATTCTGCATTAGCTGCTATTGCTATTCAGTCTAACCAAAACGACCAACACGGTGGGCAAAGTATTCCAGCATTTGATTATTATTTAGCGCCTGGTGTACTTATTACTTTTAAAAAACAATTTAAACAAGCAATTTGTGATTATTTAGATTTTACTGAATTTGGTAATTTTATCAATATGGATAGAATTGCTAAAGATATTGATAAAATAAAATCTATTGAAGTTGATTTAAATGAATTTGATGGATACGCTAAAGGCTCTGAAGAAGTTAAACGTTTATTTAAAGTTGCTTATAAAAAAGCTTTAGCAAAAACTGATAGGGAAACTTATCAAGCTATGGAAGCATTTATTCACAATTTAAATACAATGCATTCTCGTGCCGGAGCTCAAGTTCCATTTTCATCTATTAACTTTGGAACTGATACTTCAGCTGAAGGTAGAATGGTAGTTCGTAATTATTTACTTGCTACTGATTCTGGGCTTGGTAATCATGAAACACCAATTTTCCCAATTTCTATATTTAAGGTTAAAGAAGGGGTTAACTATAATCCAGAAGATCCTAACTATGATTTATTTAAATTATCTTGTGAGGTTTCTGCTAAGAGATTATTCCCTAACTTCTCATTTATAGATTCTACATTTAATAAAGCTACTTATAATCCAGATGATTATAGAACTGAAGTTGGTTATATGGGATGTAGAACAAGAGTACTTGCTGATATAACATCGCCTGATAATCAAATTACTCCAGGAAGGGGTAACTTATCATTTACTTCAATTAACTTACCTAGATTAGGTATCAAACATGGACAAGTTAGTGGTGAACTTGATATGGATGCATTTTATGCTGAACTTGGAGAATTAATGGATTTAGTTAAAGATCAATTACTTGAAAGATTTGAAATTCAATGTTCAAGACATGTTTATAATTTCCCATTCTTACTTGGGCAAGGTGTTTGGATTGACAGTGAAAGATTAAAACCTGGTGATAGATTAAGAAAAGTTTTAAAACACGGTACTTTAACAGTTGGGTTTATCGGCCTTGCTGAATGTTTAGTAGCTTTAACTGGTAAACATCATGGTCAAAGTGAAGATTCTCAAAAATTAGGTTTAGAAATTATTGAATTTATGAGAAAAAGAACTGATGAGTACGCTCAAAAATATAATTTAAATTTCTCTTTAATTGCTACACCTGCTGAAGGCTTATCTGGAAGATTTACTAATATAGATAAAGCAGTTTATGGTAAATTAAAAGGAATTACTGATAGAGATTATTATACTAATTCATTCCATGTTCCTGTTTATTATAATATTTCAATAGCTAGGAAACTTGAATTAGAAGGACCTTACCACAACCTTACAAATGGTGGTCATATTAGTTATGTTGAACTTGATGGTGATACGGCTATGAATACTGATGCATTTGAAAAAATTGTAAGACTTATGCATGATAATAATATTGGGTATGGAGCAATCAATCACCCAGTTGATAGAGATCCAGTATGTGGATATACAGGGGTTATTGGAGATGTTTGTCCAGGATGTGGACGTAGAGAAGGCGAAGGCGTTCCAATTGAAAGAGTTAAAAATGCAGATTTAACTTGTTGCGGAAGATAGGAGGATATAAAAATGAAAGCAGAAGAAAAAAAAGTTGGCGAAGGAGTTAAATTCGAAAGAATTAGAAGAATTACTGGTTATTTAGTAGGAACTACTGATAAATTTAATAACGGTAAAAGAGCCGAAGAACAAGATAGAGTTAAACATGATGCTTCTAAAATAATTTCAAAATAATGAAAATTCGTTTAGCTAGTGATTTACAATCAGATAGTATTGTAGATGGTGAAGGAATTAGGACAGTTATTTGGACGCAAGGTTGCTCTCATAACTGTCCTGGTTGCCATAATCCGGCCACTCATGATTTTAATGGCGGATTTTTAACTGATACTGATGAAATAAATAAGGAATTATCTTTATTAAAAGCTCAAACAGGCATTACTTTTTCTGGTGGTGATCCACTATTTCAAGTGGAAGCTTGCACAGAAATAGCAAAACATGCTAAAAAAATTGGTATGAATGTTTGGTGCTATACAGGATTTACTTTTGAAGAGTTAATTAAATCTAAAAAGAATATAGAGTTTCTTAAATATGTTGATGTATTAGTTGATGGTAAGTTTATCATGGCAGAAAGAAGCTTAAATGTTGATTTTAGAGGTTCACGTAATCAACGTATTATTGATGTACCAGCTTCATTAGAAGAAAGTAGGGTAGTTTTAATACCTAAATATATTGGTGAAAGATATGTTGATGTAAGCATTCCTAAAAAAGAACATATTTATATATAAAAGCCTTATGGCTTTTTTTGTATGCGATTTGCATTTTCTAAGAAAATTGTTATAATACTATGCAAATCAAGGGGGTATTTTATGATTGCGTTAACTGATGTGGAAAGAAAGATATTGAAATATAAAATGTTATGCTTTGGATATGATGAATATGAAACTACTTTTTTGAAACAGATGAGTATAAAAGATTGAGGATAGATATGTTAGATAATCTACCTGTTTTAAATGATGAACGTCTAAAATTTAAATTTTGTGATAAAAGTGAAGTGCTTAGTGCTGGGAGATATGTTTTGGATAAACATTGTGATGGAATAGATTTAAAAATTCCATATACTAATGGTGATGATTTAGAAACACAAATAATTAGCCGTTTTGGAGAAAAACCTTCAGTGGAAAGTTATGATGAAATTATTGAATATATAAAAAATAATATTGAACTAGTTAGGGTAACCGATATACCTTTATATTTAGATAGTTATAAAGAACGAAATGGATCTACTACAACAACGTGCTTTTATTCAAGTAAAGATTTAGAAGAATCCTTTTTTGAAAAGCTTCCGGTTTGTACACATAGAATTAGTATTTTTGGCCCATGCGATGAGTTTGCAAAAACCACATATGTTCATGAAATGTATCATGCTTTACTGAATAGGAATAAAGGTAGTTTGAGAAATTTGTTGAATAAAGAATTCTTATCGATTTTTATGGAAAAAGTAGCAGCTTATGATTTAGATAATTCTGGCAATTTGTTTGAATTAAGAAATCTTTATAGACTGCTTTCAATAAAGGAAAACATAATTGAAAAAACTCGTGAAGAATTTAATACCCGAAATGCAGAAAGTATTACGAAAAATGAGAGCTATATAATATCGGGATTATTGGCTACTGATTTATTTAATACATATTTGAGAGGTTCAAATAAGCTAAAAAAAGAAATTGATTTATCAATTAATGAAGTTTTAATGGGTAATGGCGTTATTGAAGATGTTATTGATAAATATGAAGTGACTTTAGAAAAAGGTTCTAAAATAATGAAAAAGCAGATAAAACATTTTAGTTAGGATTATAATTAAAGATAGTATTGCATTTATACTGTCTTTTTTGTAAAAAACATTTAAAATAGTTGATTTATTATGTGGATATTTGATATACTAAAACTGGTTAAAGGGCTAGTACAGACTTTGATTTAGTTTGTGCTATTTTTTTGTATATAATGAATTATATACAAAAATAAATAATGATTAATTTGTTTAAAATATAAAAAAAATAGAAAAATTTATCAGATTACGAAGTATTTGTAAGATCTATCAACTTAGTTTTTAACGAGGTTTTATAGTTGTAAAGTTGGGGGTGGTATTATTAAAAATTTGAATAAACTTTTTGAAGGAATAAAAGCAATTAATCATGCCGTTTGTGAAACATCAAAAAGGCAAAGACTTTCTATTAATAATGATGAATTTAATTCTGATTCTATTATACAAATATTAGAACACATAAATTATATTAAAAGTTTTTCTTTATCTGATACTCAGTTAAAAATTATTATTAATACTCCTAAAGTAACAGATGATGCAATTTTGTTAATTTTTGAATCAATAATTTATTATGTATTAAAACATGAAATTTGTGAGATAAGTTATACTTTTGTATTAAACAAACAATTAATTGGGTATAAAATGTTTAAAATGAGCAATTTATATAAATATAACACTAAAGTTATTGATAAAGATAGTTTCATAATGGATTATGAACAAGATTATGTGTTTAAAAAACATTATAGAAAGGTTTGTAAATATTCTTTCGAAAATGTGTATAATGAATATTTATCAGTTATTCTTACTGATATATCTTCGTTTTTTAAAAACTGTAATATTTATGAAAAATATGCTGATGACTTATCCGAAGCTATTGCGGAAATTATTGGCAACGCTTTAGAACATTCTAATGACAATTGTATTTTGGATATTAAAGTTTTATATGATGATTATAAAAAATATAAATTTATTAATGTTACAACTTTATCTATAGGAGATGTTTTTGTGGGGAATAAAATAATTAATTATGTTGAAAATCCAAATAATAATTGTTATAATAGTAGTAATCAGATTGTTTTGGATGCATATAATAATCATAAAAGTAAATTCGATGAATTATATGATTTGTCGTCTTTCGCACTTGTTTCTGCTTTTCAGAAATATGTTACTACACGGTTTGATTCTGTTAGCTCTGGTGGAACTGGATTAACAACATTAATTCAACAATTAATCGATAAATCAGATGGTGATTATTGTTATTTGCTGACAGGAGACAATGTTATATATTTTAAGGATGAATATTTAAAACTAACAGATGATGGTTTGATAGGATTTAATAAGTCAAACGATTATATTGAACAACCACCTAGTGATGATGTGGTAAAAAAAGTAAAAAACAAGCTTAATGTAACAATATATAGCTTACAATTTATGTTAAAGGAGGATGAACCTATGAATAGAATAGAATTAGATTTTAATAAAACGATAACTGGTTTGGCTGGTAATCTTTATGGGGTTACTGAATATAATAAACAAGCTAAGGATAAATTTGATTGGAATGGTATGAATGAGATTATTTTCCCAAATCATATTACAAAAGTTAGTATTTCTTTTGTTCAAGGATTCTTTAAAGAGATACTAGAAAAAATTAATAAAGAAGATATTGATGATTATGTTACAATTAAAACTTCGGCAGACGAATTAACTGAAAAGATAATAGGAAATATAAAATTTTAATATGACTATTTTTGAGATTATATATGTTATTTTATTAGTTTTAACTTTAGGCATGTCTATAATTTCTCTTAAGGTTTCTTTAGCTGTTAGCCAAAAAGATCAGGCAATAAAAATAAGAGAAAAATATTATGATGAAATTTTTAGTGAAATGATAACAAAAAAAATTCCTTATCTATATAATAAATTTGTGAATAAGGAAATTGGCAATATAAATGTTAGTATTTCTTCTAAATTTGAAAAAGAAATCGGTTTTTTTAGAGAAAAAATTAGATTTTTGGAATTTAATTACCCTAATTTTTATAAAGAACTTGATTCGCAGCTAATAGATCTTGATGATAAAGTTGTTTTACTTAGTACTAAACCAGAAAATGTTCAAAGACTTATTCCTGAGTTTTATGATGGAATTTCAAATGTATATAGACTTGTTGAAAGATTTTATACAAAACATAAATTGTAGTAATTATTAATATTTTTATATTCGTTATTTTAAAAGTAATTGTATAATTGCTTTTTTATATGCAGGTATATTTTAAGGAATTTAAATAAAAATTAAAAATTTAAATAAAAACTATTCCATTTTTCGACAAAATGTGCTACAATGTAATTGCAGTATGATTTATGTTTTTAGCTGTAGACAGCCTGTAGTTTGGGCTGTTTTTTTGTTTTGATTTATGTTATACTTATTTATAGTTTAATTAAAGGAGAAATGTTTTATGAAAAAAGTGTTAACTGGCTTGCAACCAACAGGAGAAATAACTTTAGGAAATTATATAGGTGCGATTAAACCAATGACTAAATTACAAGATGAGTATGATTCTTATTTATTTGTTGCGGATATGCATTCTATAACTGTAGCTCAAAATCCTAAAGAACTTAGAAATAATATTAAAAAATTACTTGCTTTATATTTAGCTTGCGGAATTGATCCAAATAAAAATACTATTTATATTCAATCAGAAAATGAATATCATACAAATATTTCTTGGCTTTTAGAATGTACTACTTACTTTGGTGAACTATCTAGAATGACACAATTTAAAGATAAAAGTAAGAAAAATGCTAATTTTAGCTGTGGATTATTTACTTATCCAGTGTTAATGGCTGCTGATATTTTAGCTTATGACATTGATTATGTTCCAGTTGGAATCGATCAAAAACAACATGTTGAACTTACTCGTGATATTGCAGATAGATTTAATAAAAAATATGGCGATACTTTTAAACTTCCAGAGCCACTTATTAGTGAATCAGGAACCAAAATTATGGATTTAACTGATCCTATTCATAAAATGAGTAAATCAGGAGATAATGAAAAAGGTATTATTCGTATGTTAGATGAACCAGAAGTAATTCGTAAGAAAATTATGGGAGCAGTTACTGATAGTGAAGCTACTGTTAAATTTGATATGGAAAATAAATCTGGAGTATCTAATTTAATGAATATTTATTCAGCAATTACTGGTAAAACTAATGAAGAAATAGAAAAAGAATTTGAAAATTGCAATTACGGTGAATTTAAAAGAAGTGTGGCTGATGTAGTTGTAGCTGAAATAAGCGCGATTCAAGAAAAATATTATAAAATTATCAACGGAAATGAACTTGATGAAATCTTAGATAAAGGAATTAATATAACTAGAAAGATTGCTAAAGAAAAATATGAAGATATGAAAAATAAAATGGGATTAGGTAGATAATAAAGTTTCTTAATAAATTAAGGGACTTTTTTCTTTACGAATTTTGTCATTTAAAGTTGCATTTTTTTTAAAACCTGCTATAATACGTTTATGTAGTATGTTGTATTATAGGGGGAATTTAAATGAACAAATTACAAAAAACAGGTTATCCTTCAATGGATAGAAATCATGAGGATTGTTTTGGCTCTGATTTTTTAGAAACAGAAATGCCAAAAACTACTTTATATGATTATATATATGAAGAAAATAAAAATCGTTTGGAGTTGCCAGCTATCAATTATTTTGATAATAAAATTTCTTATAGAAAGTTTTTAGAAAATAGTGATACGGTAGCAAGAGCATTAAACCACTATGGGGTAAAAAAAGGTGATACTGTAACTGTAGTAGCTCCTAGTTTACCAGAAACCTTTTATATTCTTTTGGGAGCTAGTAGAATAGGCGCAATAGCTAATTTTGTTGATCCAAGATATGGAGAAAAGGCGATTGAACATAAAATTAAAGATTCAAAATCTAAAATTGTAATCGCATTTGACGGTGCTGTAAAAACTTTTAATAGAAGAACAAAACAATATAAAAAACAACACGTTTTAGATAAAATAGGTAATATTTTAAAGAATACTGATGTGGAAGCTGTTATTAGTTTACCAGCTAGTAACTCTATTGGCTTAATATCAATCATAAAAAATGATACTATAAGAGCTGCAATGTTTGATAGACAAAAAAGTGAATTTAAGGATACTTATTCATGGAAAGAATTTTTCAAAACGGGAAGTTTTAGTCGTAATTTAGTGTTCCCAGAGCATGAGATTGATATTCCAGTAGCTGTTGTATCAACTGGTGGATCTACTGGAACACCTAAAAGTGCTTTATTTTCAAATGAAAACATTATCAGTGCAACAATGCAATGTCGTTTGACGGGGATATTCCCAGAAGAGGCAAGATGGTATGATATTATGCCACCTTCAATTGCATATGGTTTAGCTGATGGATCAATTTTGCCTTTCTCATTAGGTAATGAGGTTAGAATTAATCCAGATCCAACTGCAATGAGTTTAAGAAATCCAAAACAATTACAAATGGTAGAGGATTTAGTGAGGTTTGATCCACATACATTAGCATGTGCACCAAACCATGTACTAGCTATTTTAAATAGCAAAGAATGGAAGAATAATCCACATAGTATGATTAATTTTATAGTTGGTGGAGATTCATTAAATAAAGAGCAAATACGTAGATGTGATGAAATGTTACAAAATTTGAAACGTCCTTCTAATTTTGATAAAGAGCGTTTACTTGGTGAACGTGAAGATATATTAACAATTAATACTGGATGGGGTGCTACTGAAACTACTGCTGCTGCTAGTGTGGCAAGAGGTAGTGAAAAAGTAAAAGAAGGAACGGTTGGACAAACTTTACCTTATGAAGTTGTAAGTACATTTAGAAAAAATGAAGAAACAGGAGAATATGAAGAATTACCTTATGTACCTAATGACCAAATAGAAAATGTTACAGAAGATCAGATTGCAGAACTTTGTGTATCTGGACCAAATGTGATGTTAGGTTATCTTAACAATCCAGATGAAACAGCTAAGGCTATTATTGAACATCAAGATGGAACAAAATGGGCACACAGTGGGGATTTAGGATTTATAGATGAAGATGGTTATGTTCACTTTATTGATAGGGAAAAATATATTAGTGTTAGACATGATGGATTTAAAGTTACTCCAGTTGAAATAGAAGATGTAATTTTAAAAGATGATAGAATTGATGCGTGTAAAGCAGTTATATTTGATGACCCTGAAGAAGATAGAGGAACTGTTATAAAAGTTTACTACACTTTAAGAGATGCTAGTAGTGACATAAAAGATGTTGAAGAAACTGCAAACTTAATGTGTGAAATGGAACTTGCTGATTATAAATGTCCTGTGGACTATGAATGTATGGAAAAATTGCCAATTACTAATTCAGGAAAAATTGATGTTATGACTTTAAAAGCTGATGCTGAAGCAAAAGCTAGAAAAGGAAAACAATATATTAAAAAAAATATATAGAATAATGAATAATATTCATTATTTTTTCTTTGTAAAAATTTACATCCGAATTGATAAATGTTATAATGATAATATAGGAGGTATAGGATATGGTTATTGGTATATCGGTAATATTATGCTGTTTATTATATAGTTTTGTGCTTGCTGTAATATATTTTTCAAAAACAAGACTTAAAACAATTGATAATAAAGTATATAGTATTTTAGTAATTATAAATATATTTGGATTAATTTTAGAATTACTTTGTTGCTATTTTACATACATGAATGGGACCTCAAATTTTAATAGTTTTATGTGTTTTTTCTGTAATAGATTGTTTATTATTTATATGCTTACATGGCTAACAGTTTTTACTTTTTATATTTTTTCTATTACATTTGGTAGTAAAAACAAATCAAATGCAGATAGGGAAAAAAATCAGAAAAAAAATATTAAAATTGCAGTTATTATATATTTGTTTTGTTTGATACTTTCTTTAGTATTGCCATTGGAATGTTTTAGTGATGGGAAGTATGTCTATAGTTATGGCCCTGCAACTAATATGCTGGTTGTATTTGGCGGGCTTAGTATTTTATTTGATATATTTTGTGTGATAAAAAACAGAAAATTTATTAATAAGAAACAATCCTTACCATTATTTGTATTAATTTTATTGATGATTGGCGTTTTAATTATTAGAAATATAAATCCAGGTATAATTTTAATTAATTCTACATTTGCCTTTATAACTTTCTTTATGTATTTTACAATTGAAAATCCCGATGTTCAAATGATTGGTGAGCTTTATAAAAATAGAAAAATAATTGAAAAATCGAATGAAGATACATCTAAATTTATTTTTAGAATGACTCAGGATATTAAAAAACCGTTAAAGGATATCATCTCAATCAGTCATGATATGATTAGTATAGATAATGTTGATGAATTAATATCTGCTAGTAAATATATAAATAATTATGCGAACCAAATTGATTATTTAATGAATAAGGCTTTAAATATTTCTAATATGGATACACAAAGTATTAAAGTATTTGATACTAGGTATAATGTTAAAAATTTATTTAAAGAAGTTTCATTTAGAGCTAAAGAAGATATAAAACCTAATCTTGAATTTGATTTTAATATTAGTGATAATATTCCAACGTATTTATATGGTGATTCTATAAAATTAAAACAGGCTGTTTCGTCAGTTATAAATATTGCGAATGATTTTACAAAAGAAGGATTTATTTCATTAGATGTAAGTTCGATTGTAAGATATAATATGTGTAGATTAATTATTACTATTGAAGATTCTGGTAAAGGAATTGGAATCGATAGAATAAATCAAATCTTAAGTTTAACTGGTGATGATTTAAAAGATATAGCTGACACAAATTCTGATGATAGAAATTTAGATATTTTAGCTGTTAAAAAGGTTGTTAATATGTTAGGTGGCTCTTTAATGATAAAGAGTGAAGAAGGTGTTGGAACTACTGTAACTATTATTCTTGAACAAAAAGTAGTTGAGACAAAAGAAACTGAGCTTTCTAAAAAATTAGAAAGTTATGAACAATCTTTATATGGTGAGAAACAAGTTTTAATTGTTGATGACGATGAAAAAGAACTTGATAAAATTGAAAAGCAAATTAGTTCTGATGGCATTATGGTTAGTTCATCAGTATATGGAAGAGATGTTATTGAAAAAATTAGATCTAAATTAAAATATGATTTAATTATCTTAGATGATGAACTTGGGGAGACTAGTGCTTTAGAAGTTCTTAAAGAGTTACAACAAATTAAAAACTTTAAAACACCAGTAGTAGTTATGATTAATGATAATAAAGAAGGAATTAAACTTCAGTATTTAAAAGATGGATTTGCTGATACAATAAGTAAATCAAAACTTGAATCAGAAATTGATAGAATTATGAAAAGATTTTAAGCCTTAATGGCTTTTTTTCTTTACACTTTTGCAAATATTGTCAGTCTTTGAAGAAAATTACTTATTATATATTTTTTAAATATGTTACTTTTGACATACATAGTTATTTATTTAGATGATGTTAACTAGTTTACATACTTTTTCATAAATGTAAAACAAAGTAAGAATAGTTAATATAAATAATGTTATAATAAATATAAGGATAATCTATGAAAAATTATAGAAATATGTTAAAATGTTAATATATGGAGGAGCGGTTAGGATGAAAAGAGCTAGTTATGTTGATAAGTCTGGTAATACTATTGATCATACTTTTGAAAGTAAAAAAACCTTTTTAAATATCTTTTTTGTCATTGGTACTATTGTTCCTTTGATACTTATTGGGTTAATTATTTATACAATGGTTGATAATAGTAAATGTGATAAAATTTATAATAGTATTAAAACAGCTACATTAGAATATATGAAGGATAATGATAAAATGCCAGAATATGAGGGTGATAGTGCAAGTATTAATATAGATAAACTATATTCAGGTAAATATTTAAGCAGTCTGAATACGGATAATTTAGTGTGCTCTGGAAAAGTGAAAGCTACTAAATATAAAAATGAAATTATTTATACTTTAGATGTTAACAATTGTAATACTTGTTCAACTAATAAAAGATATGGTTCTTGGAGTGAAGAACTTAGTTATTATCCTGCAGGTAAAAGTATAGTTGATGTTATTCCATATTATAATTTCTATGAAAGAGAAGTTTTAACTACTGATTGGTCTAAAAATTATGAGGCTGATGAAATAAGTGAAAAAGAATCTAAATATGGAGTTAAAATGCCTAAAGATACTGAAGATAATGGTATGCCTAAAGTACCTACAGAAGGTGAAATTGTTGAGGTGCAAACGTTAGAGACACCAATGTATCGTTATAAAGATAAACAATGGCTTTGGTATGATCAACCCTTAAATTATTCAGATTTTTCTTCTGAACAGCCTAGTGGTTTTTCTACTAAAGACGAAAATACTAGAATTTATACCGAATGGTCTGAATATTCATTAAATTATCCAGGAGAAAAAACTTATCGTGAAATAAAGCAAACAACAGGATATAAATTTTATTATGAAAAAGATGGTAAAAAAATATATGCTAATAATGGTAAATATACGGCACCTGAAGATGTAGATGAATCTAAATATGATCAGCGTGATAGTGATACTAGTACTTTATACCAATATCGAGATTCTAAGTGGCGTTGGTATAATGGTCAAAAAAGAAGATATTCTTCTTATCGTTCAGTTCAACCTGAAAGTTATCCTTACCGTGATGATGCAACTATGCAAGAAACCCCTTATAGTGGTTGGGAAGAAAATTCTTCAATTAATTCGAGTAATGCCGGATATAGAACTGAAGAAACTAAAATCCTAACTAAATTTCGTTATGTTTATGAAATTTTATCTTTGCCGGTTTTAAAAAAGCCAGTAACTTTAGATAAATTTGAAAAAGAAGTAGCTATGACACCTAGTGATTTTGCTAGTTTAGAAGAATACAAATTAGAAGTGACTTATAAATTTAAATATAGAAAAAGATGATTTTAAAATCATCTTTCCTAAATTGAAATTTCAACCGCACCAGTAAGGTGTGGTTTTTGATATAATAAAAGAGCCCCACCCGGCAAGGAGGACTCATATATGTATTATACACAATTAACAGAAAAAAAGAAAGTAGAAATTGATATATTATTAAAACAAGGATTATCAATGAGAAAAGTAGCTTCGATACTTGGAATAAGCCATTCAACTATATCTAGATACAAAGCAGGAGTATATAAAAAGAGAACAATAAATATAAAGGAAAAATATAAAATATTTATAGATTATTTGTATACTCATTATGATAGAAAAACATCATCTATAGAGGTATGTATATTTATGTTTAAAAAAAGATATCGTGGCGTGAAATGTCCATCAGTTAAACAAGTATACAATTGGATAAATGAAGGAAAAATAAATATTGATAAAAATTATATGTGTTATAAAAGACGTAAAAATAAAATAAGAAACGGAATGATGTCACACACAAAATGGAATCTTGATAACAAAACAGTTTTACCAATAAGTTTAAGACCAAAATATATTAATAAGAGGGATGAACCAGGACATTTAGAAATAGATTCGATTTTAGGTAAAAAGAATGAACAGGCATCAATAATATCTATTGTAGATAGATGTACAAGAAGATTATGGCTTATAAAAGCAGAATACAAAAATGAATATTATATAAACAAATTAATATATGAATACATAATAAAAAACGAAATAGAAACAAAATCAATAACGGTAGATAATGGATTAGAATTTCAAGCATTGGGAATAGCGGCAAAAAAATTGGGAGTAAAGTTATATAAGTGTGATCCATATTGTTCATTTCAAAGAGGAACAAATGAAAGAACCAATGCGTTGGTAAGAAGATTTATACCAAAAGGAGATACTATGAAAACAAAATCACAGATATATTTAGATGATATTTGTTTTAATATAAATAGTATGCCTAGAAAAATATTTGACTTTAAATCATCTTTTGAGGTAGAATTAAATTATATTTAAAGTGGTGCGGTTGAAATTACAAAAAAGAAAAGATGATTTTAAAATCATCTTTTATAGTGGAAAATCATGAACATCTGCATTAAAATAATTATCATTACGATTTATTTCATAAATTGTTTTAATAGTATCTAAAATATCTTTATCATATTCATTTGTGTTTAAAATATCTGATAAAGATAATACACCGATTATATCTTTGTTTTTAGTAACAACTAATCTTTTTATCTTGTGCTTTTTCATTAATTTTAAAGCATCTATTACATCTTTATCTTGGTCTATAGTTATAACTTTTTTAGAAGCATAACTTTTTATTTGTGATAATTGATTAGCCATATCACAAACTAAATCACGGTCAGTTACAACTCCAAACAATTTATCTTTTTCCATAATTAAGATAAAGCCAACATCCCAAGCATTCATTAAATTTGATACAAACAAAATATTATCATCTGGATCACAAGTTATTAATTTTTTTGACATTATTTCTTTTATTTTCATCTTCTCACCCTTTTATATTTTGGACTGAAATTATTTTAATATTCATAAAATAGAATATGGGAAGAATAAGATTAAAAAGAAAAATACATTTAGGTACTATGAATAGATTTACAATTTTTATTGTAAGTTTTGTTTTGATTATTATTTGTATTATTATTGGTTTTAAATATATTAATAAAAAAGCATCACCTATAATTATGAATTATGCGGAGATGGAAGCTAAAAAATTATCAAGCATAGTTATCAATAAGGCTATATCAAAACATATTACAGAAAAAGTTAGCGGGGAGGATTTATTTGAAATAACTAAAGATAGTAATGGCGAAATTAGAGCGATTGATTTTAATACAACATTAATTAATAAATTTTTAACGGAAACTACTAATAGTGTTCAAATGAATTTAAGGAATATTGAAAAAGGTGATTTAGAAGCGATAGAATTTTCGGATAGTGTTTTAACGACTTATGATAAGGAAGATTTAGAAAAAGGAATTATATATGAGGTGACAACAGGAGTATTATTTGGAAATCCATTACTTGCTAATTTGGGGCCTAAAGTACCAGTTAAAATTAGTTTAATTGGTGATGCAACTAGCAACGTTAGTGCTGAAGTAAAAGATTATGGGATTAATAGTGCGCTTATTCAGGTTTATGTTAATTTAAAAATTAATGAAAGAGTTATTTTACCTTTTTATGATAAAGATATAGAAATAAAAACAAAGGCGCCAGTGGCCTTAAAAGTTATTACAGGGACCGTTCCAAAATATTATTCTAACGGACTTAGTCAAGATAGTCCTTCTGTCGTAGTTCCAACGGAAGAAAAAGAGTAATATTTAGAGAAATGTGTTATAATGTAAGTGGTGATATTATGAAAAAATATACTATAAACGAAAAAGAATATGAATTAATAAAAGATTATCGTGATGGTTTTGATTTATCTGAGGTTACTGATAAATTTACAGATTATTTTGATAATTATGATTATATATTAGGTGACTGGGCTTATGGAAAACTTAGATTAAAAGGTTTTTGTGATAAGGATAATAGTCTTTTTAAGGATATAAATGATTATTCAACTATTGAGAATTATATTAAGGATAATTGTGCTTATAATTGTAAATATTTTATTTTAAAGAAACTTAGTAAATAAGATATTATTGTAATAATTTAATTAATGTGTTATATTATATTTAGTGAGGAAATTCCTCATAAAAAAGGGAAACATTGTAACATATCAATGTCTGCCTAAATTGTTTTTAGTAAGACACTTTGCTTATGCAAGGTGTCATTTTTTTATTAATTAAGGCACTTCCAAAGAAGGCCAATCAACAAAATGATAATTACAAGCAATACTAGGATTATAAAATCTTTTTTTGTCATAATATCAAGCCCTCCTTTCAGGAACCCCCTGAAACTGAAAGGCAGACACCGATAGCGGTTAAAATGTTTCCGAGTAATTAATATAAACTAGTTATAAACAAAGGTCAAACAACAATTTTGGCATTTTTGAAGCATTTTTTCATACAAAAAAACCAAATCTGTTATAGACAAATTTGGCAAATTCATAAGGTTTATTTCTTCAAAAAAGGAAAGTTGGTAGTTTTATTTATATTATGGAAATTTTATGAAAAGGTGGTTAGGTGGTGGAAAAAAGATAGTAAAAATGTTATAATGGATAAAGATAGGAGGCCTTTAAAATGGAATTTAAAGAACTATTAGTAATTTATAGTGATTATAAAAATAGAATAAATGATTTATGGAGGTCTCTTTGACTCTAATTCTAAACAAAAAAGAATGGATGAATTAGATAAAATAATGAAGGAAGATAACTTTTGGAATGATAAAAGAAAAAGCGAAACAGTTATTTCTGAATATAATTATTTAAAAAAATTATTAGAAGAAACTAGTAATTTGAAAGAAGAAATTGAATTTCATAATGATTCTTTAGGAAATTCTGAGCTTGAAAGTGACGAATCAAATTGGGCTTTAGATGAATATAAAAATTTAGGCCAAAGATTAGATGAACTCGAACTTCAAATTTTACTTAGTGGACAGTATGATAAAAATGATGCGGTATTAGAAATACATTCAGGAGCAGGTGGAACTGAAGCTTGTGACTGGGCAAATATGCTTTATCGTATGTATACAAGATGGTGTGAAAAGAAAGGTTATAAGATAGAAGTTATTGATGAACAGCCTGGAACTGAAGTTGGAATTAAAAGTGTTTCTTTAATTGTTAAAGGTCTTAATGCTTTTGGTTATCTTCAAGGTGAAAAGGGAATTCATAGGCTTGTTAGAATTTCACCGTTTGACAGCAATTCAAGAAGACATACTTCTTTTGCAGCGGTTGAGGTAACACCAGTAATAGATGATGATGCTGATCTTGAAATTGATGAAAAAGATATTAGAGTAGATGTTTATCGTAGTTCTGGCGCAGGTGGACAGGGCGTTAATACAACCGATAGTGCAGTTAGGATAACACATTTACCAACAAAAATAATTGTTACGTGTCAAAATGAACGTAGTCAAATTCAAAATAAAGAAAAGTGTATGCAAATACTTAAAAGTAAATTATTGAAAATAAAAGCAGAAGAAAAGGAAGCTGAAATGAAAGAATTAAAAGGTGAATTAAAAGAAATTAATTTTGGCTCACAAATTAGAAGTTATGTTATGTGTCCATATACTTTAGTTAAAGATCATCGAACTAACGCTGAAGATGTTAATGTATCTAAAGTATTGGATGGGGATATAGATTTATTTATAAAAGAATATTTAAAGGAGAAGTAGATATGCTACTAAAAAATACTTTTGATGATAAAAAAATCGTTAAAGAAGTTTATAGTAATGATCGTTTAAAAAGATATACCTTATTTTTTCTAGGCGTTTTAATTCAGGCTATAGCTTTTAATGTATTTATTTTACCAAGCCATATGTCTTTTGGCGTCAGTGGTATTGCTGTCGTTTTAAAGCAATTAATTGGTGTTAATCCATCGTTTGTTATTTTGCTTGCTAATATACTTTTAGTAATTGCGAGTTTTGTTTATTTAGGAAAATCAGTAACAAGTAAAACTATTGTTGGTTCAATACTATATCCATTATTAGTTGAATTTACAGTATTTTTACCTGGGGTAATAAATTTGGGTGATACTGAGCCAGTTATTATTGCATTATCAGGAGCAGTATTATATGGTATTGGATGTGGCTTTGTATTTAAAACTGGATATACAACCGGGGGCTCTGATGTTTTAAAACAAATTATTTCACAATACGGAAAAAAATCAATGGGACAAGCAACATTATATGTTGAGGGTTGCGTTGTTACATTATGTTTATTTGTGTTTGGTTGGCAAGCATTTATATATTCAATTATTTCTTTGTATGTAATTAGTGTTCTTACAGATAAAGTAATACTTGGAATATCAAAGTATAAGACTTTTCAAATTGTAACACATAAAGAAAAAGAGGTTAAACAATTTATTTTAAATCAATTACATCATGGTGTAACTATTTTAGAAAGTCATGGTGGATATACCGGGAAGGAAAAGAAAATAATTCTTTGTACAATTCCTACAAAAAGGTATTTCTTATTAAAAGAAGGTATTTTAAAAATTGACAATAAAGCATTCTTTATTGTTACAGATACCTATGAAGTTGAAGGCGGAGGATAGAAAGAAGGATGATTTATGGAATTAATTAGATTAACTAATGTTAAAAAAACATATAAAACTGGGGTAACTGCGATTCAGGATTTAAATTTATCTATTAATAAAGGTGAATTTGTATTTATTATAGGTTCAACTGGATGTGGGAAGAGTACCCTTATAAAAATGCTTTATCGCGAGGAAAAACCAAACTCTGGTCAAATTATTGTTGGTGGAGTAGATGTTGGGAAATTAAGAAATGGTAAGGTTTATAAAATAAGAAGAAAGATTGGGGTAGTATTTCAAGACTTTAAATTATTACCTAAATCTACTGTTTATGAAAATGTAGCTTTTGCTTTAGAAATTTTTGGTGTACCTAAGGCAGAAATTCATTCTAAAGTTGTTAAAGTTTTGGATCTTGTTGGACTTAAACATAAAATTAAAAGTTATCCTAATGAACTTTCGGGTGGAGAACAACAACGTGTAGCAATAGCTCGCGCGATTGTTAATGGACCTAAACTATTAATTTGTGATGAGCCTACAGGTAACTTAGATCCAAATACTAGTATGGAAATTATGAAAGTTTTAGAAGAAATTAATAAACTTGGAACAACTATAATTATGGTTACTCATAGTATTGATATTGTTAAGGAACTAAATAAAAGGGTTATTGTTTTAGACTCAGGAAGAGTACTTAAAGATTATGCAGAAGGGACGTATAGATAATGAAGACATTTAGAATTATTGGAAGAAATTTTAGGGATGCCTTTAAAGGTGTATTTAGGAACTTTTCTTTATCACTTGCTTCAATATCATGTATTACAATAACCCTTATTGTTGTAGCTGTTTCAATTATACTTTCTTATAATGTTGATAATTTTACTAATTTAGTTGAAAAAGATGTTACGATTGTTTCATTTTTAGATAATGATTTAAGTGATGAAAAAATAGATGAAATTAAAGATCAAATTAGTGTAATTAATAATGTAGATAAATATGAATTTATTTCTAAAACAGATATTACTAAAGATATGATGGAATCTTCTGATGTTTTTGAAAGTATTATGAAAAACTGGTCTGATGAAGAAAATCCAATTCAAAATACTTTCCAAGTTAAAGTTAAAAACATTGAAGATATTGACAATGTAGCAAAGGAAATTAAACAAATTGATGGTGTTACACTTGTTAAATATGGTGAAGGTATGGTTGAACAATTAATTTCTGTATTCGATATTGTTCATAAAGTTTGTGTAATTTCAGTAATTGCTTTAGTTTTAGTTACTGCCTTCTTAATTTCTAATACAATTAAAATTACAATTAATTCAAGGCAAAGAGAAATAAGTATTATGAGACTTATTGGGGCATCTAACTTAAATATTAGAATTCCATTTATTATTGAAGGTTTAATATTAGGTGCTTTAGGAGCCATTATTCCTATTATTGGAACTATTTATGGCTATAATGCTCTTTATCATAATTTTAATGGACAATTATTCAGTCCATTCATTAAACTTATTCAACCTACACCTTTTGTATATACTATTTCATTAATTTTACTAGGAATTGGTATTTTAGTAGGTATGTTTGGCTCTTGGAGAGCTGTTAGAAAACACTTAAAGATTTAATTTATTTAAATCTTTTTTTGTTATATAAAAGTAGCAAAAAAATGCGCACATCTTTTTACGAATTTTCTTCTTAAAAACACTTGCCAAAACTAGGGGGGGGGGGGGTATAATATATTTAAGATAAACCAAGGTGATAAAATGAGAAGAAGAAAAAGAAGAAAACAAAGAAAAATAATAATAATATCAAGTTTAATATTATTATTTATAATAACCGTAGGATATGCAGCATTTCAAACAAATATAAATATAACAGCTAAAGGGAATATAAAAGTATTATTTCAAAAAGTTAAATTTAAGACACAACTTTTAGAAAATAATACTTTTGAAAATGGAATTAGTAATTGGGATAAATACGGATGTAGCTCAGGAGGTTATGAAGTAAGTTCTACAGTTAAATATAATGGATATAATTCGATGCGAGTATTTGAAAATAGTGGCTCACAAGTTAGTTGTTGGAATGGGATAGCACAAAAATTAAATAGATCGTATGATACAACTAAAACATATGAGACATCGGCCTATGTTTATCGTGATTCAACTAGTACCTATGGTGATTTGAATAATAAAATAAGAATTTATCATAATATGCTTAAAGATGGTGCTTCTGTTTCAGGATGGCTTTATATGAATAATAGTAAGAGTAGTGCTATTGAAATTACTAAAAATAGGTTAATTGATAAAACTTGGGTATATATTGAGGATTTCAACAAGGGTATAATTTCTGGCGTAAAAGGGGATGCAATTTGGGGATATAGATTTGATTATAGTGCAACGGCTGTAAGAGATTCAGCTAGTTCTGTATGGATTGCACTGCCTAAATTTTTTGAAGTTGAGGAAAAGGAAATAAGAAAATTTTCTAAAATAGGGCAATTACCAAGTGCAAATAAAGCAGGCTACACTTTTGCCGGTTGGTATACTGAAGAAAGTGGTGGAGAAAAAATTGATGAAAATTTTAAAGTGACTGAGGATATAATTTTATATGCTAGATTTACTAAAAATTAGTAAATCTTTTTTGTTATATTATTTTATTTTTATACATATAATTACGTGGGTGATATTATGGGATTTAATGTAGGAGATTTAGTTACGCGTAATTCTTATGGCAATGATGTGGTTTTTAGAATTACTGCTATAAATGGGGATGATGTTATATTAAAAGGAATGAATATTAGACTTGTAGCAGATGCAGATATGTCTGATTTAAAAAAACATTCAAATGAGGATGTAGAAGATGAGCAGGAATTTTTAAGCAGGCTAGAAACTGTTCCTGATTTAAATCGTAATGATTATTTTTATTTACCAGGAAAAATTCTTCATATTGATAGCGATACGGATTATTTAAAAAGGTGTTTAGATTATTATAAAAAAATAAATATTTGGGCAATGGGTATTAATGAAAAAGAAGATAGAATTGCTGATAACATAATAGATTTGCTTGAAGAATATAAACCAAATATTGTAGTTATTACTGGGCATGATGCTTATTATAAACGTAAAGGAAAACAAGATGATATTAATGCTTATAAAAGTAGTTCTTATTTTGCTGATGCAATTAAGAAAGCAAGAGAATATGAAGCTAGCCATGAAAAATTAATTATTATTGCAGGGGCTTGTGGATCATACTATGAAGAGTTAATAAAATCAGGGGCTAATTTTGCCTCTAGTCCTAAAAGAGTTAATATTCACGCTTTAGACCCTGCAATTGTAGCCGCTAAAATGAGTTTATCTGATATAAATAAAGATATTGATTTAAAAAGCATTTTAGAAAAAACTAAGTATGGTAAAGATGGTATTGGGGGAATTATTACGAAAGGAACAATGCATGTTGGATATCCTAGATAAAGGTGTATGTGATAATAGTATGATTAGAAAGGCTTTAAGTAGCTATATTGGTAAAGTGGTCACTATTAACTATAATTTAGGTAGAAATAAATATGAGTCTTATAAAGCTGAAATAAAAAAATTATATAATCAAGTATTTTTAGTCGAGGTATTAGATGAAAATAAAAGCATAAAATCTTTCTCATATGCTGATATTATTACAAAAACAATTAAAATTTTGGATAAATAGTTGTTTTTTCAGTAAAAATATTGTATACTGAAGATGTAATATAAGGTCCAGAAGGGAGAGGTTAACTTGAAAATTACATCAGTAAACGTTAGAAAAATAGAAAAGGAAAATTCACGTATCCGTGGAATCGCATCTGTAGTTTTAGATGATTGCTTTGCTGTTCACGGTATTAGAATCATTGAAGGGGATGCTGGATTATTTATCGCTATGCCTAGTCGTAAAACTACTAACGATGAATATCACGATATTGCACATCCAATAACACAAGATTGCCGTAAAATGTTTGAAGATGCAATCACTGAAGAATATAATAATTTAAAAGAAGATGAATAGTCTTCTTTTTTCTTGCATATAATTTTCTAGGAGGGAACATTATGGACAAGATGGATGCAATTTCTTCATTAACGCATTCTATTACGCTTAATGAAAGAAAAAATATAATTATAACAGGTGTTAAAAAAATTGATAGTTTTGATGAAGATGAATTTTATTTGGAAACAACGATGGGGGACTTAATAATTAAAGGTGAAGAACTCGAAATAATTAAACTTGATACTTATCAAGGTAATGTTTCCATTAAAGGTAAAGTAGATAGTTTAAACTATACAGAAAATGGAAAAAAGGATAAGGAAAGCGGAGTATTTACAAAGTTATTTAAATAATGGATTTATCTATTCAAATTATAACTTTGCTTTTTTCCTTTTTATTTGGAATCTTTTTTTCTTTATTTGTAGGTGTAAACTATAAAATTATTTATAATGATAAAAAATGGATAAAATTAATAGGAACTTTTCTAGTAGTATTGATTAGTATCCTTGTATATTTTGTTTTGCTTAGGAAAATAAATTATGCGGCTTTTCATCCTTATCTTTTACTTGCTATTGTTCTTGGTTATTACCTAGAGAAAATAATTGCCAATCATTTTAAAAAATGATATACTTTTATTAGAATATGGTGATGATATGGCAAATAAAAAGATGAGTAAGTCGTCAAAAAGACGTTTAACGGTTATTACCCCAATTGTTATTTTAGCAATTGGGTATTGTGCATTTACTCTTATTACAACTGCTATATCAATTTATAAGTTAAATGTTGAAGAGGCTGAATTAAAAGAAGAGCTTAATAATTTGAAAGGTGATTCTAAAGATTTAAAGAATGAAATAAATAGATTACAAGATAAAGATTATGTAGCTAGATATGCAAGAGAAAATTATTTATATACTAGAGATGGTGAATATGTAATTAAGGCCCTTGATGAAGATGAAAAGAAAAAAGAAAATAAATTTGAAATTAAGGATGAATATATAATGGGCGGATGTATTTTATTAGGTACATTAGTATTGTTTTATATAATTTTGAAAGTTAAAAAAAGTAAGAAAAAGAAAAAACTTAAGAAGAAAAGAAAAAAGTAATATAAAAAATTTATATATTTACCAACTTTCCCTTTTTGTAGGTTAAAGTTTTACAAATTTACCAAATTTGTCTATAACAGATTTGGTTTTTTGGTATGAAAAAGTGTTTCAAAAATGCTAAATTTGTCATTTGACCTTTATTTATAACTAGTTTATATTATTTTCTCGGAAACATTTGTAACCGCTGTCGGTGTCTACCTTTCATTTTTTCAGGGGGTTTCCTGAAAGGAGGGGTTTGGTATGCTTACAAAAAAAGATTTTATAATCCTAGTACTGTTAGTTATTATCATTTTACTGATTATCCTTCTTTTAAAGAATGGGTAGTTAATAAAGAAAGACACCCCGCTTTAAGCAGAGTGTCTTTCTGGTCAAAAAACTAGGTAGACATTGATATGTTACAATGTTTCCTTTTTTATGAGGAATTCCCCCATTAATTAAAATATATCATATTTGTTAAAATATTACAACATTTTATAGTTTAAAATCTTTTGTGTCGTCATCACTCATATTTTTACCATCGAAATATAATTTTGGTTTAAATTTAAATATTAACGCAATGATATTAGATGGAAATCTTTTAACTAACTTATTATAGTCAGTAATGATATCGTTATAATATTTTCTAAATGCAACTATTTCAGCTTCTGATTCACTTAATGAAATATCGATTTTAGTAAACACTTCACTTTTTTTAAGTTCTGGATGTTCTTCTTTGTGTTTATTAAATTCTTTGATACCTTCATATAATCTTCTATCTAAATCAAAATTTGATAACTTTCTAGATCTTAATTTAACAATAATTGTTAAAATATCGCCTTCAATTTTGGTATTAGCTTTAATGATATCGATTGATTTATTAAGTAAATCAAATCTTGTTCTTAATGTTGAATCAATATTAGCTTCAGCTTCATTTATTCTAATAATATAGTTTTGAAAATTATTATATGTACCTGCAATTAATAATCCCAAAATAAAGATAATAAAAAAACTTGCTAATGTAATGATTAATGTTGTCATACTACCACCTAAAATCATTATAGCAAATTTCATTATCTATTTCAATTATTTGGGTAAAATTCTGAACTAGAAATAATTCTTTCATCAAATTTAATATAGTTGATATAAATCATTAAAATTAAATACCATTCTCCTGTTGTTGGATCACTTAAAATAATATGATCTCTTCCAGATTGTTCAATGATACCTTTGAAAATGCGATCACGCCATTCTGTCGAATCAGGATATGAGGCATATATTTCTACTTGTTTTCCTCTATTTAATCTTAAGATGTTTTCAATATATGATTGTTCAAACTGAGTGTCTGGGAAGTTTTGCTGTATTTCTTGATTTGGTACCTGATTTCCTCCTGTATAAAGTGGAGTCCCTGGAAATGCATTTTGGTTTACAAAATTATTATTCATATAATCATCCTTTCTTTAAAATATATTTAATGGAAGTATGAAATATGATATAATATGTATAATAAGGAAGTGAAATTATGAAAGTTTCAGTAGGAGTTTCAGCTAGGCATGTTCATTTAACAAAAGATGTTTATATGAAGTTATTTGGTAATGATAATTTGGAAGTTATGAGATATTTAGATCAACCGACACAATTCGCATCTACGAGTGTGGTAAATATAAGATGCGGGGAAAATGAAATATCTAATGTACGTGTTTTAGGTCCTTTTCGTGATTATAATCAAGTAGAGGTATCTAGAACTGATGCCTATAAATTAAAAGTTAATCCACCAGTAAGAGAATCTGGTAATGTAAGTGGAAGTGTTCCAATTACGATAATTGGTCCAATAGGTGAAGTTAATTTAAATGAAGGTTTGATTGTTGCTAATAGACATATACATATAACGCCTTCTGACGTTTTAAAATATGGATTAGATAATCTTGATGAAGTGTGTATAAAAATAGATGGTGAAAAGGGTGGCGTTTTAAAAAATGTATATTTAAAACCTGATAAGAATGCTGGATTTAGATTACATTTAGATACTGATGATGCGAATGCGTTTAATCTTAAAAATGATGATGAAGTAGAAATTTTGATAGAAAGAGGGAATGAAAAATGAAATTAAAAGATAAAGTTGCGGTTGTAACAGGTGGAGCTATGGGAAATGGTCTTGGAATTGCTAAAGTATTTTTAAGAGAAGGTGCTACTGTAGCTATATTAGATTATTCTGATAGACTTGGTGAAACTATTAATGAATTAGGTTCTTTAGGCAATGTATGTGGTTTTCATGTGGATATTCGTGATGTAAAAAAAGTAAATGATTGTATGAAAGCTATTAATGATAAATATGGTCATATTGATATTGTTGTTAATAACGCAGGTGTGGCTAAATTAGAAACATTTATGGATATGACTGATGAAGTTAGAGATTTTCACTTTGATATTAATATTAAGGGTACTTGGAATGTTACTAAGGCAGCTGTACCTTATATGAATGGTGGTTCTATTGTTAATTTATCAAGTGTTACTGGCCCAATGGTAGCTGATAGTGGGGAAGTTGCTTATGCGACTACTAAAGCTGCTTTAATTGGTTTTACTAAGGGCTTAGCTGCAGAATTAGTTGAAAAGAATATTAGAGTTAATGCGATTATGCCAGGTTATATTATGACTCCTATGGTTGAAGGAATTGCTAAAGATACTGATAGTGAAAATCCTCAAAGTGTAGTTGATGGTATTGCGTCTGGAATTCCAATGAAAAGATTAGGTACTATTGAAGAGTTAGGAGAACTTGCAGCATTTTTAGCTAGTGACGAAGCTAGTTATATTACTGGTCAAGGTATTGTTATTGATGGTGGATCTACACTACCTGAAACAATGTCTGTTGGTGTTTAAAAGAATCAAACGAAATTCGTTTGATTCTTTTATTCTGTTTTTACAGTTGGGATTATATCATCTAAAGCATATTTATTACTAGTCGGTTCTGTTCCTTTAATATAATATAAAACTTTAGCTTTATTTTCATTACTTGCTACTTTTCCACTAATTGGATCTATGGCAACACCAACGACATTATTTGGTGTTTCATACCAATTATCTTCCTTATCTTTTAAATAGTTTTCCATAATATCTACCCAAGTATTTTTTATGTTTGAACTATCGGTATTATTAACAGCTTTATTATCATCGTATCCGGTCCAAAGTCCAACTAATAAATCTTTGTTATATCCAAAAATTAAATTATCAGTATCAGTAGTTCCACTTTTAATTGCATATTTTTTAGTCATTTTGGGAGATATGTTATAACATGTTGGAATGTTGTAATCAACAAATTCTTTGGCATATGTCGTAGTTAATAGTTCATTTAAAATATAAACTGTATTTTTATTTAAAACATTTTCTGGACTTGGTTCATATTCATATAAAACATTGCCTTTCATATCGGTTACTTTACTTATGAAAAATGGTTTTATTTTATTTCCTTCATTGGCTAATGTGGAATATCCTGTCATCATTTCCATCATATTTATTTCTTCGGCACCTAAAGCAAGAGAAGGTAGTTCATCCACCTTTTTATTTATACCGACTCTTTTTAACATATTAACTAAATTATTTTCCCCTAAAAATAAATGTGTTTTAACGGCGTATATATTATCGGAGTAGGCTATTGCAGCAGCCATACTAATTGGTGATTTAGGGTACTCATTATTGTAGTTTTTAGGCGTGTATGTTTTATTACCTTCAAAAGTAAATGTTGTTTTTTCACTTGTAAATGTTGTTGAAGGGGTAAATCCATTTTCTAAAGCTGAATAATAAAGAAATGGTTTTATAGTAGAGCCTACTTGTCTGGTAGCTGTAGTAGCTCTATTATACTGACTTTTATTATAATCTCTTCCACCAGTTAGGGCTAAAACTTTTCCAGTTTTAGGGTCCATAACGACACCAGCCAGTTGAATATTTTTATTGGTTATGTTTTTATTCGCACTTTCTTCTAAGATTTTTTGAGCATTTGTATCTAAATTTGTATATATTTTTAGGCCTCCAGTATCTAAGAAAGAAGCAGGAATTGAATCAATTTTTTCAAGTTCATCCATAACTGCATCTTGATAGTACCTCATCATTTTTAAGGTATCTTTTTCTTCTTCGGATTTATATACTAGAGATGTATTATAAGCCTTGCTTGCTTCTTCACTAGTGATATATTTATTTTCAACCATTGAATTTAAAATTATCTTTTGTCTAGCTTTTGCTTCAGTTTGATTAGTAAGTGGGGAATATTTGTTAGGGTTTTTAGGAATTCCTGCAAGCATACTAGCTTCGGCTAAAGTTAAATCTTTAGAACTTTTTCCAAAATAATATTTAGATGCATTTTCAATTCCAAATATTCCACCATAATTTATGGTATTTAAATAACCTTCTAAAATATCGTCTTTTTTATAATGGGCTTCTAGTCTAATGGTAAGCCAAGCTTCTTTGATTTTTCTTTCCCAGGTTTTATCAAAATCTAAAAATAAGTTTTTGGTATATTGTTGAGTGATTGTGGATGCACCTTGAAGAGTTTCTCCTTCTTTAACATTTATAAATAAGGCTTTTATTATTCTTAAAAAATCAAAACCTTTATGATTATAGAAGTTTTTGTCTTCTATTGATATGGTCGCATTAATAAGATTAGGTGAAATTTCATTTAGGCTAATCCAATCTTCACTGGCTGTACCTGTGTATAATTTTTCTTTATTGTCATATAAATAATATCCGTTGGCCCCATCTATCGCAAGTTTTGGAGTGATTTTGGCATATATGTATAATCCGAAATATAGAGCTACAAATATTAATAATATTGCTGTGATTATAAATAAAGCTTTAATTCCGCGTTTTTGTTTTTTCATGAAATCACTCCATTTCTATCTTTATTATTGGAAGAAATTACAAAAATTATAAGTTAAAAATAATAATATAAACGAAAAAGAATGTCTAATATTTTTATGTATTGTAAAAAATGTGATATGTGGTATAATTTTGTCATTGGAAGTGGTGTAATGGGGAAAATAAATATAAATTATTCTTTGAAAAATGATGGTGAAATTCATTCCTTTATTGGTAAAGGTATAAAAAATGGTAATAAAATTACTTTTAATGATGATGGAATTATGACAACTATTACTCTTGGTGAAAATATTTTTATTGAAAGAAAAAAAGATTATTTAATAAAATTGGGTTTTTGTATAAATAATTTTATGAAAGGGACATATATTATTCCTGAAGGAAGTTTAGATGTAGTAACTGATACAAAGGAGATTATTTTTAATGAAAATAACATTAAGATAATTTATTCATTAAATATAAATGGAGCCTTTGCAGGAAATTTTGAATTAAATTTTAATTATAGTATTGACAGTAGTGAATAATATGATACAATGTTTTAAGATTATTACTCAAGGGAGGAAGTTTTATGAAGCTAAATAGGATGTCAAAAGAGGAATTGGAATTATATTCTTATATTGATTTAACTAGAATGATTTTAGAAGAGGAAAAGAAGACCCTTAATACACCAACTATTTTTAGAAAGATTTGTGATTTGCTAGAACTTTCTGATGATGAATATACTGATAAAATTGGTGATTACTATACTTCTTTAACTACGGATAAAGATTTTGTTTTATTAGATGATGGTAATTGGGATTTACGTGATCGCCAACCAGTTTCAGCAATTCTTTCTGAAGATGATGATGTTTATGAAGAAGACGATTTAGAAGATATAGAAGAAGCTGAAGAAGATATGGAAGAAATCGTATCTGAAGATGATGACGATGATGCAGAGTTAGATTTAGATGATATTGATGATGAAGATGATGACGATTTAGAAGATGATTTAACAATTATTGATGAGGAAGAATTGGAAGACTAATTCTTTTTCTTTTTGGTTATATAGTTTGATTTAGTTAATAAAATATAGTATAATGAAAAACGGTTAAAAGGTGATATAAATGAAAGAAAGATTAGAAGTTATTGAAGAAAGATATAATGAACTTGCGGCTGAACTTAGTAAGCCTGAAGTTTTGAGTGATATTAAAAAAACTTTAGAATTAACTAAAGAACAAGCTTCTTTAAAAGATGCCTATGAGGCTTATCAAAAATATAAACAAATAACTAGTGATTTAGCTGAAGCCAATGAGCTTGTAAAAGATAGTGAGTTAGGTGAATTTGCGAAAGAAGAAATTACTAGATTAAATGAAGAGCTTGCAGAGTTAGAAGCTAATATTGAAATTATTTTACTTCCAAAAGATCCTAATGATGATAAAAACGTTATCGTTGAAATTAGAGGAGCCGCTGGTGGTGATGAAGCTAATATATTTGCTGGAGATTTATATCGCATGTATAGTAAATATGCGGAAAAGGAAGGTTGGAAGCTTGAGGTTTTAAGTGAAGAACATTCTGATATGGGAGGTTTTCCTTTAGTAGAGTTTATGGTTAAAGGCGACAGTGTTTATTCTAAACTTAAATATGAAAGTGGAGCTCATAGAGTTCAAAGAGTTCCAGTAACTGAAACGCAAGGAAGAGTTCATACATCTACTGCCACAGTAGTAGTTATGCCAGAAGCTGAAGATGTAGATGTTGAAATTAAACCTGGTGATTTACGTATTGATGTTTATCGTAGTACGGGTGCGGGCGGACAATGTGTAAATACTACTGATAGTGCTGTTCGTATTACGCATATGCCTTCAGGTATTGTTGTTACTTGTCAAAATGAACGTAGTCAACTTCAAAATAAGGAAAAATGTATGCAAATGCTTAGAACTAGACTTTATGAAGAGGAAAGACGTAAGCAAGAAGAGGAACTTGGCAACGAAAGACGTAATAAAATTGGTACCGGTGATAGATCTGAAAAAATAAGAACTTATAATTATCCTCAAAACAGGGTTACTGATCATCGTATTGGTTATACTACTAAAAATTTAGATAGAGTTATGGAAGGGAATTTAGAGGATATTATTACAGCTTTAATTACTGAAGATCAAAATAGAAAGTTACGCGGGGAATAATGACTGATAAAGAGTATTTAGAAAAACATTTGGATAGTGATAAATTAGAAGAAGGTTTGAAACGTTTAGAATTAGGTGAGCCTTTACAATATATTATTGGCAATGTTAATTTTTGTGGAAATATAATTAATGTTAATTCTAACGTTTTAATACCTAGATTTGAAACAGAATTATTAGTTGAAAAAACTATTAATTATATAAAAAAATATTTTAATAAAAAAGTTAAAATTATAGATTTAGGGACAGGATCTGGAGCGATTGCTATAAGTCTTAAAAAAAAGCTAGATGCTGTAGTGGATGCGATTGATATTTCTGATGTAGCGTTAGAAATAGCTAGGGAAAATGCAAAAGAAAATAATACCCAAATTAATTTTTATGAAAGTGATATGTTTAATGATGTTAATGATAAATATGATGTGATTATTAGTAATCCACCATATATTTCTTATGATGAAGAAATAGAAGATGTTGTTAAAGACAATGAACCAGCAATAGCTTTATTTGCTGATAATCATGGCCTTGAATTTTATGAGAAAATTTTATCTAAAGCTTCTAAGCATATTTGTGATAGGGCTATTATTGCATTTGAAATAGGAAGATACCAAGGAGAAGCTATTAGCGAAATGGCTAAAGAATATTTTCCTGATTCAAAAATCAGTGTGGAAAAGGACTTACCTGGTACAGATAGGTTTGTATTTATATTCATTAATTTATAAGGCACTTTGTGTCTTTTTTTCATAGACATTTTTTGTTCTTAATGATATAATAATTATTGAAATGCGAGGGGAAATTATGGACATTATTAATTTAGAAGAAAAGCGAAATAAATTATTAGATAAATACCGTAATTTGTTTATTCAAAATACGGGTTTTACTGGTAATATGTTAAATTCTTATGTTGATAATTTGATTACAGTTGGTGAACAACAATATGGAGATAATTTTACTGAGGATATTTTAAAAGAAAAAAGAGATGATTCTATTCTTTGGCTTATGAATGAGGTTTCAAAACATGGTGGAATATCATTTAATAATATTCATAATAAGGTTAAAGAAACAATGCAAGAAACAGTAAATACAGTTTCAGCTATAGCTAATCAAAAGGCTATTCAAGAACAGGTAAGTGAAAATGATCAAATATTAGAACTTATTGACAAAATGAATGAATATGAATTCGAAGAGTATTTAAGTGAATTATCTTGGAGTCCAAGTAATCGTGCTAAATTTAACGGTATTGTTTCTTATAAATTAAAACAAGAGCCTAATGCTAGTGAGCTTGAAATTTCAAAAGAGGTTTTAAAATCTATGGCTGATGAAATTGAACTCATTTTCCCTAAAGATGATATAAGTAAGCAAGAAAATATATCTAATGATGATGTATTAAATGGATATGTGATGGCGGAAAAATCTATTAATAATAATGAAGGGGTAACTGATGAGGATAAAAAAGTATGGCGAGATGCATTATGGAAAGATTTTGATAATTACGTAGAACAAAATCCTGAAGATAATAAAATAGATTCTCACGATATTTCTAAGCAGATTACCGAGCCTATAGTAAAATTACCTGAAGTGCAAAAAACAGATTCTATTGCAAAAGAAAATACTTTAAAAATGGAAAATACGGTTATCCCTGCAACTGCTAAATTAGGTAAAAGAAAAGAAGCTCCTCAAACTTTAAAACAAAAATTTAAAGAAAAATGGAAGAATGCTTCATTTAAGAAAAAATTACTTATTGGGGCAGTGGCTATAGGAGCAATAATAGGTTTAGGTGTAATTGCTGCTACGGCAATTTCACAAATGGTTGCAACTCAAAGTTTTGATGCTAATTCAATTATGGCTACGAACAATATAGCTTCTAGCCTTACTAATGGTTTAGATTTAGGATCTATAGATTCAAGTGTGGTAGATTTTAGTTCTATTGGACAAGGTACGGAGGTACATACTACATTAAATGAAGCTTTGACTGATACGAATACACTTACTAGTAATGAATGGATGAATGTTGATCATATGGAAGCTGTAAATACTGCTGGTGAAGTAGTTAATTTAGATGGAATGACAGTAGACCAAGTTAATCAAACCTTAGATTCTGGCGACTATGGCGTTAGAGGATCATCAAATGGAGAATATCAAGGATGGTTTAGTGAGGAAACTGTTAAAGATGCTATAAATCAAGGAAAGGGGTTATAAAATTATGAAAAGTGGGCTATATACAATTATTGAATTTGATTCAAATGATAAATGGTTTGTAATAGGTGAAACTATTTATCAAAATGAAAAATATAATTATTTAATTAGAGTAACTCCTGATGAAAGTGATTTTATAGAAGATTTTATGGTAGTAAAATGTTTTAATAATAATGGTGAAGAATATTTTGATGTTGTTAAAGATAAAAATATTTTGAAAGAGGTTACACCTTTATTAATTCCTAATATAGATGAATTACTTAAGAATCCAAAAGAGGCACTTAAAGAACTAATGAAATATTAGTTCTTTTCTATTGTTTTATTTTGGATATTTTAGTATAATAGGTGTAGGGTGGTTTGGGATGTATAAAAAATTAATTTTAGAATGTTTTAATGAAAATGATAGGAAGTTATCTTTTGCTGACCTTAAAAAGAAATTAGGAGTCAAAGGTGAGGGAGAAATAGCTTCTTTTTCTTGTGCTTTAGATGAGCTTAGATACGGTGGTGAATTATATTTAGGGAAAGATGATACTTACCGTATTTTTGATGAAAGCTTAGGCGTTAAACAGGGGCAAATACATATAAATAAAGGTGGAATTGGTTTTGTTAGGGCCGATTATAAGGGAAAAGAAATTAGTTATATGATTAAAGGGAAAGATTTAAATGGCGCCTTACCTAAAGATATAGTTATTATAAAACCAAGTGAGAAAAGTTATTATGGACATCAGATCGCTAAGGTCGAAGAAATTATAAAACGTGATAGTTTTTTAGAGGTATATGAATATATAGGTGAAGGATTATTTAAACCTTATGGACTTAACATTGATATGAATGTTTTAGTAAAAGAAAACGTTTGTAAACAAATGGTCCCACAAACATTGGTTTTACTTGATGTTTCTACTGAGTCTGTTGTTTTAGATGATGAAACATATTTTTATGGTAATATTGAAAAAATTATTGGGCATAAGGATGATCCTAAAATAGATGAACTTGCAATTAGTTATAAATTTGGTTTTGATCATAAATTTTCTGATAAAGTAATGGATGCGGCTAATAAAATTCCTACAGAAGTTTTAGAAGAAGAATTGGAAGGCCGTGTTGATTTAAGGGATAAGATGGTATTTACTATTGATGGGAAGGATACAAAAGATATAGATGACGCTATTTCTCTTGAAATGGATGGAGATAACTTAATTTTAAGAGTTAGTATTGCTGATGTATCTCATTATTTACTTAAGTATCCAGTTTTAATTGAGGAAGCTATTAAACGTGGAAATTCTGCTTATTTTGCTGATAGTGTAGTGCCTATGCTTCCACATGTTTTATCAAATGGAATTTGTTCATTAAATCCTGGTGCCACTAGACTTACTAAAACTGCTGAACTTACATTTAATAGTGATGGTGAATTAATAGCTTCTGATGTTTATAAGAGTGTAATTAAATCTACAAAGAAAATGAATTATGATGATGTTAATTCTATATTAGAAGACGGTATAGTTCCAGAAGGCTATGAAGAATTTGCTGGTAACTTGATTCTTATGGGGAGACTGTCTAAATTAGCTACCGCTAGTAGAAATGCTAAAGGTAATTTGAATTTTTCTGATTTAGAATTTAAAATTCATACAGCTATCAATGGAACTCCTACTGATTTAAATAGATGCTATCAATATAAAGGTGAAAAATTAATTGAAAATTATATGATTATGGCCAATATTGCAGTTACTGAAATTTATGGCTATTTGGGTCAACCATTTGTGTATCGTACTCATGATAATCCAGATTTAATTAAATTACAAAAAACAGTTGAAATTTTAAAAGAACAAGGTATTTGTAATGAAAAAGTAATGAATAATTTACTTTCTAGGCTGGAAAAAGCTATAGAAAAAAATGCTGATATTAAGCCTATGGATTTACAACCTTTATTAAAAGATGCGCGAGAAAAGGATGTTATAGATGGAGTATCTAATTTATTACTTCGCACAATGAAAAAGGCTGGATATTCTAATATTAATATTGGGCATTTTGGCCTTGCTGAAGAAGACTATTGTCATTTTACTTCACCTATTAGAAGAGCTGCTGATTTAATGAATCATATTATTATTGATTTAGTTATGGAAATAAATCATGCTGATTCAGCCGATGAAATAATGGAAATTCAAGAAAAATTAGATATGATTGCAAAAGCTCTTCCAGATATTTGTGAACATATTTCTGATAGGGAGATTGCTGCCGATGAAGCTGAAAGAGAAATTGAAGAATTAAAAAGTGTACAATATTTCATTAACCATATTGAAGAGTATGAGGGTCCTGTTTTAGCTGAGGTTTTAAACTCTAATAAATTTGGTTTAAGAATATTTGTAGGAGACAAAATAAAAGCTATGATAGATGCTGAAGATTTAGTAGAACAAGGGTATACCTATATGCGTAATAGTCGTACTTATGTAAGAGCTAAAACTAAAGATTGTTTTAAACTCGGAACTAAGTTTTATGTTTTAGATCCTGAAGCTTCAAAAGAACATAAGATTATAAAATATAATATTGCTTATACACGTGATGAATTTGAAAAAATGGAAGAGAAAGTTTCTAAACAAAGGACTTTGGTAAAGAGAAGAGAACTATAGTGAAAAGTAGTTCTTTTTTTCTTGACATTTAAAGTTAAAATTTTACATTTTTTTAAGTGCGTAAGAATTGTTATTTGATGATTTTGTTACCTTTACTGTTTATATATTTTAATTATTTGATGCGTAAAAAATACAATAACGTTTGTAAAGTTAAAAAATTACTTTAGAAAAAAATTAATTAAATCTTTACCCAAACAAGTGTGTGTGTTATAATCAAAATAGGTGATAATTATGCAGGATAAATTAACTATACTTTTAGATAAACTTAACTTACCAGAAGAAGGTAGAAAATACTTTACAGGTGGTAGTTTAGAAAAAATTATTTGTAATAAAAACCAAGATAAATATGTTTTTTTGATTAATATAAATGAAGTATTACCTTTAGGCGTTTTTTTTGACTTTAATGATTTACTTCATAAAACTTTTAGTAGTGCGAAAAGTGTAGAAGCTAAGTTTACTGCACCAAAATATGATCTTGAAACTTTAACTGATTATTATCGTCATTATATGACTGAATATAGTAAGAATGCACCTCTACTTGAAATTTTTGTTAATTGTAATTTAGTTTTAGAAGATAATAATTTAATTATAGAAGTGGCTAATAAGGCTGAAGAAATGAAATTTTCAAGTATTAAAGAAGATCTTGAAAAGAAATTAAATTATGCTGGATTTGATATGAAATTTAAAATAACTATCGATGAAGAAAAGGCTAAAGAAATTAGAATTGAAATTGAGAATGCAAAAACTGCCGAAATTCCTGTAATACCTAAAAAAGAAAACCCAATTATTATGGGTAGTGAAATTAAAAGTAAAATGACTGATATTAGCTCACTTACTTTTGAAATGGATAATGTTGCAGTTGAGGCTAAAATATTTGGTAAGGATTTATTTGAATCATCTAAATCTGATTTTAAAATTATTACTTTAAAATTATATGATGGTACTGATAGTATGTACTGTAAAATTTTCTGTAGAGATGCTGGTGATTTTGCGAATTATAATAAACGTTTAAAAGAAGGTAATTGGTATAAAATTAAAGGTTATACTAAAAATGATAAATATTCTAATGAAATTGTTTTAAACGCTCGTGATATTAATATTTCTGATAAAAAGGATGAAGTTAGAATTGACGATGCCAAAGAAAAAAGAGTGGAGTTACATGCTCACACTAAAATGAGTCAAATGGATGGTATTTGTGATGCTAAAACATTAGTTAAAACTGCTTATAATTGGGGGCATCGTGCGATTGCGATTACTGATCATAACGGGGTTCAATCTTTCCCTGATGTTTATCACACTGTATGTGATATTAATAAGAAAAAAGAAGGAGAACCTTTTAAAGCTTTATATGGTGTCGAGCTTACTTTAATTGATGATACTGTAGATATAGTTTTAAGACCAACTGATGATGATTTAATGAAGACTACTTATGTGGTATTCGATTTTGAAACAACTGGATTTAATGCGGGTGGTGCTGATTCTATTATTGAAGTTGGTGCGGTTAAAATTTGTAATGGTGAAATTGTTGATAGATTTTCTGAACTTATTAACCCAGGTAGGAAACTACCAGCTAAAATTACAGAAATAACTAATATTACTGACGACATGTTAGTGGGTAAAGATAATGAAGAAACAGTTATTAAACGTTTTATAGAGTGGTTTGGGGATTTACCTATGGTTGCTCATAATGCTAAATTTGATGTGTCTTTCTTAAAAATGGCTTATAAAAAGTATAATTTAGGTGAATTTACTAATACAGTAATTGATACTTTAGAGTTATCTCGTACTATGGATAATAATTTTGCTCGTCATAGTTTATCAGCTTTAGTTAAGAGATATGATGTTCCTTGGGATGAAAATGCTCACCATAGAGCTGATTACGATGCGGAGGGAACAGCTTTAGTACTTCATAAAATGCTTAAAAAACTTGAGGGTATGAATTATGAAAAGATTTCTGATTTAGACAGATTAGTATCTAAAGATGAAATTCATAAATATGGTAATGCTTATCATGTTAATTTAATTGCTTTAAATAGAGTGGGGCTTAAGAATTTATTTAAGATTGTTTCGCTTGCTAATACTAAATATATGTATAAAACTCCGCGTATTTTGCGTAGTGAGATTGAAAATCATCGTGAGGGAGTACTTGTTGGTAGTGGATGTTATGAAAGTGAAATATTTAAACAAGCTCGTAGTAAATCTGATGAAGAACTTTCTAATTTAATTAATTTCTATGACTATGTTGAAGTTCAACCGGTTTCAGTTTATGATCATTTAATTCAAATGAATGATTTTGGAACTAAAGCTGAACTTATTAGTCATTTAATGAAAATTATTAGAGTTACTAAAGAAGCTGGTAAGTTAATAGTAGCGACTGGCGATGTTCATCATATTAATCCTGATGATCGTATTTACCGTGAGATTATTGTTAATCAAAAAGTACCTGGCGGTGGAAGACATCCACTTGCGAGGAAAGGAATTAATCAAATTCCAAATCAATATTTTAGGACAACTGAAGAAATGCTTGAAGATTTTAGTTTTTTAAGCGAAGAAGAAGCTAGGGAAATTGTTATTGAAAACCCTAATAAAATAGCCGATATGGCTGAAGTTATTGAGGTTATTATTGAAACTGGTGGGATTCCTTTCGCCCCTAAAATTGAACATTGTTCTGAAGATACTATTGATATGGTTTATGATAGGGCAAAAGAAATTTATGGTTATCCACTTCCTTATTTAATTGAAGAAAGACTGGCTTCTGAATTATATGGTAATGAACCTTTTAATGCAATTAAGTATGAACTTGATGAAGAAGGGGTTTCTAAAGAAGATTATGATAAAGAACTTTATAGTAGGTTACACAAAGTAATGCGTGGTTATACTCCAGCGGTAAGAGAACTTATGGCTAGAGTTATTAAAAAACAAAATCCAGATGTGGAAGATATAGATAAAGAAATAGATAATAAATTAACGGCTATTGTAGGGGCTAATTTCGATGTTATTTATTTAATTGCTCAAAAGTTAGTTAAAAAATCTAATGATGATGGTTATTTAGTTGGTTCCCGTGGATCAGTTGGATCATCTTTAGTAGCTACAATGATGGGTATTTCAGAGGTTAATCCACTTCCACCGCATTATGTTTGTCCAAAATGCAGGAAGACTATTTTTGAAAAAGACGGTGAGTCTTTAGGTAGTTTATATGGCTGTGGTTATGATATGCCAGATATGGATTGTCCTGAATGCGGTGAGAAGATGCGTAAAGAAGGTCATGACATGCCATTTGCGACTTTCCTTGGACTTCATGCCGATAAAGTACCAGATATTGATTTGAATTTCTCGGATTTAAATCAAGCTGCGGCTCACGAATATACTAAGGTATTATTCGGTGAAGATAATGTTTATCGTGCTGGAACGATTGGTACAGTGGCAGATAAAACAGCTTTTGGTTATGTTAAAGGGTACTGTGAAGATAAAGGAATTATGATGCGTACAGCTGAAGTTGAACGTTTAGCTGCTGGATGTACGGGTGTTAAAAGAACTACTGGTCAACACCCTGGAGGTATCGTTGTTATACCTGGATATATGGATGTATTTGATTTTACGCCTTTCCAATATCCAGCTGATGATGTTACTTCAGCATGGCGAACTACTCACTTTGATTATCATGCGATTGACCAAGATGTTCTTAAATTAGATATTTTAGGGCACTCTGGACCAACTAAACTTCGTTTAATTCAAGATTTAACGGGTATTGATGTTACAACTGTGCCTTTAGACGATAAGGATACAATGGAAATCTTTAATTCTACTAAATCTTTAGGTGTAAGACCTGAACAAATTTTATCTGAAGTTGGAACTTTAGGTATTCCTGAATTTGGAACGCCATTTACTATTGGAATGGTTAAGAAAACTAGACCAAAAACTTTTGCAGAGTTAGTTAAAATATCAGGACTTTCTCATGGTACTGATGTTTGGAATGGTAATGCGGAAGATTTAATTGATAACGGAATTGTTCCATTTAGTGAGGTTATCGGATGTCGTGACGATATCATGGTATATCTTATGTATAATGGACTTCCAGCAATTAAGGCGTTTAAAATTATGGAATTTGTTCGTAAGGGAAAAGCTAGTAAGATTCCTGAAGAATGGGCATTACATAAAAAAGATTTACAAGAAGCAGGAATTGAAGATTGGTATATAGATTCATGCGAAAAGATTAAATACATGTTCCCGAAAGCTCACGCGGTTGCGTATGTTATTAATGCATTTAGACTTGCTTATTTTAAGGTTCATAGACCTGGGGTTTATTATTACGCTCAGTTTTCAGTAGAGTACACTGATTTTGATATTGAAGCGATGATAAAAGGTTATGAAACTGTTAAAATGAGAATGGAAGAAATTAGTGACAAAGGTTATTCAGCTACTAATAAAGAAAGTAATATCCTTGAATCTTTAAAACTTGCTTTAGAAGCTTTAGCTCGTGGTATTAAATTCGCACCTATTGATATTAATAAGAGTGATGCTTTATACTTTGTTTTATCAGAGGATGAAAAAACTTTAATCCCACCTTTTAGAACTATTGATGGTCTAGGGGATGTAGTTGCGAAAAACATTGTAGCTGAAAGAGAAAAAGCGCCATTTTTATCTATCGAAGATTTACAAAAACGTGCGAAAATTTCTAGTACATTAATTGAAAAAATGAGAATGATGGGCATTTTAGATGGTATGGATGAATCTAGTCAATTAAGTTTATTTTAAAACAGCTTTTTAGCTGTTTTTTTGTGAAAAAAATTAATTTTTTTCGTTTTTAACAAGGAATTTGCCTTATAAATCTCGTATATTACATTAGAGGGGCAAATTTTAGTAAAAATAAGGAGATGAAATATGAATTATTATGCAGAAATAAAAGATACATTAATTAAAAATGAAATGTATAGGCAAGCTAAAGACTATTCAAAAAACAAAAATGATTTAAATAGTTATTATAAAGTAGGTAAATTATTAGTTGAGGCTCAAGGTGGAGAGTCAAGAGCCAAATATGGAAATAAACTAATTAAAGAATATTCAGAGAAATTAACTAGAGAACTTGGAAAAGGCTATGATGTATCAAATTTAAAGAGAATGCGACAATTTTATTTAACTTTTCCAAAAGGTGGGACATTGTCCCACCTTTTGGAGGGATTGTCATGGAGTCATGTATATAAAATTTTATCAATAAAAGATGAAAATGCTAGAAATTATTATATTTCCATAATTAAATCTCAAAATATTCCAGTTCGTGAACTTAGAGAAAGAATCAAATCTAAAGAATATGAAAGGATAGGTTATAAGGAGGAATTATCTGAGCCAAAAGTAAACACTTTAATAAAAGAGCCTATTGTTATTAAATCTAAAAATATACCTGAAAAGGTAACAGAATATGCACTTCATAATTTAATTTTAGAAAATATGGAAGGTTTTCTTAAAGAACTTGGCATAGGTTTTGCTTATATTGGACATGAGGTAAAAATTAAAATAGGTAAGGATAATCATTCGATAGATTTTCTATTATTTAATTATAAATTTAATTGTTTTGTAGTAGTAGAAATAAAAGTAACTGAATTTAAAGCTGAGTATATTGGACAAGTTATGAAATATATAAACTATGTAGATGAAAACATAAAAGAAACATCTAATGATAAAACAGTAGGAGTTATTATTTGTAAAGATATAAATGGATATGTTTTAAAATATTGTACAGATGATAGAATTTTTACAACAACTTATCAATTAATAGGTTAGGATGTTTTATATGAATTAGTATAATCAAATTAGGAGAGGAAAAAAAGTGCAGACAGTGTCTGCACAATTATTCTCATTAAATATAAGAAATTTAAAATATATGAAAATTTTATTTAATGATTAAAAAGGGTCACGCGCTGCGTGACCAATTGAGTTGGAGTCATTACAAAGAACTATTTTAAATATTATGTTTGTATTAACTTATGGTCTTATTAATGTTTAAATAATAGGTTATATGTGTTAAAATGGATATAGGTGATAATATGAAAAAAATAATACTAGTTGATGGAAATAACCTTTTGTTTAGAAGTTATTATGCAACCGCATATAATGGTAATTTTATGAATAATAGTAAAGGTTTTCCTACAAATGCTTTATTCGGTTTTACTAATATGATGAATAAAATTATTAATGAAGAAAATCCTGAATATATTATTGTGGCATTTGATAAAGGGAAAACTTTTAGACATGAAAAATATGATGTTTATAAAGATGGTAGAACAGAAACACCTAACGAACTTAAAATGCAATTTCCTATTGCTAAAGAGTTGTTAACAGCTATGGGAATTAAGTATTATGAAATAGATAATTATGAAGCTGATGATATTATCGGAACTTTTAGCGAGTATTGTAATAAAGATTCTGAATATGTGGGAACAATTATCAGTAGTGATAAAGATTTATTACAACTTATTTCAGATGATGTAGATATTAAATTATTAAAACAAAAAGATTATATTCGTTATAATAAAGATTCTTTTGAGGAAGAATATGGAATTAAACCTATTAATGTAATTGATTTAAAAGCTTTAATGGGTGATGCTTCTGATAACATTCCAGGAGTTAAAGGAGTAGGTGAAAAAACTGCTCTTAAATTACTTCATGAATATAAAACTTTAGATGGTATTTATGAAAATATTGATAAAATTTCGGGTAAATTAAAAGAAAAATTAGTTAATGATAAAGATAATGCTTATATGAGTTATGATCTTGCAACTATTGTTAAAGATGTACCAGTAGAAATTGATATTAATGATATTAAATATAAAGATGCAGATATGGACAAGTTAAATAGTATGTATGAAGAACTTGAGTTTTATTCATTTCTTAAGAAAAATAAAAAGAAATCTGAAGAAAAACCTTTAGATATTAAAATAATTAAGAATATAAATGAACTTAATATTAATGGTGATGTAGCCGTTTGTTTAGAGGTGTTTGGTGCTAATTACCATACGGCTTCAATTATTGGTATGGGTGTTTATAATAAAGAGATAAGTGCATTTATTCCTTTGGAAGTATTAAAACAAAACCCTTCATTTTTAAGAGAAAATATTAAATACACTTATGATGTTAAAAAGGTGATAGTAGCTTTAAAACATTTAGGTATTGAAGTAGATAATTTTGTTTTTGATACAATGATGGCAGGTTCTTTACTTGATTATAATGTAAAAGATGACATGGCTTATTTAGCTAATGAAGTAGATTATAAGTTAGATTTTTATGAATCTATTTACGGTAAATTTATTCATTTAAAAATGCCTGATGAAGAAGTGGTCGCAAAATCATCTATTGCAAGAGCTAAATTTATTTATGATACTAAAGAAATGTTTGAAGACAAATTAAAAGCGGAAGAGGTTATGAATTTATTTGAAAAAATAGAATTGCCTTTAGCTTCTGTGTTAGCTGATATGGAATTTACTGGAGTAAAAGTGGATAAAGATAAACTTATATCTATGGGTGAAGATATCCAGGTTAAATTAGAAATTTTAACAAATGAAATTTATAATATGGCTGGATGTGAGTTTAATATTTCTTCTCCTATGCAGCTTTCTGAAATTTTATTTGAAAAATTAGGCCTTCCACATGGCAAGAAAACTAGCAATGGGTATTCAACTGCCGCTGATGTACTTCATAAAATAAAAGATAAACATCCAATTGTAAATGCAGTTTTAGAATATAGAGGTTTAGCTAAACTTTATAGTACGTATATTGAAGGTTTGCAAAATTATATTATAGATGGCAAAATTCATACTATTTATACTCAAAATCTAACTCGTACCGGTAGACTTTCTTCAATTGAACCAAATCTACAAAACATTCCAATTAGGGATGAAATTGGAAGATCTATCAGAAAAGCTTTTGTGCCTGTTTATGATTATATTTTAGGTGCGGATTATTCACAAATTGAGCTTCGTATTTTAGCTCATATTGCTGATGTTCCAGCACTAGAAGAAGCATTTAAATCTGGTATGGATATTCATGCGAAAACAGCTAGTGATATTTTTAAAGTTTCAGCTGACTTGGTTACTCCTGAAATGCGTAGAGTAGCAAAAGCTGTTAACTTTGGAATCATATATGGAATTAGTGGCTTTGGGTTAGGTGAAAACTTAGATATTAGAGCTAATGATGCTAGAAAATTTATTGATACATATTTAGAAACTTATCCGGGCATTAAAGAATATATGGATGATACAATTAATCATGCAAAAGAAAATGGTTATGTTAGAACTTTATTTAATCGAAAGCGTAATATTCCTGAGCTTAAAAATCCAGTTTATATGATTAGACAAAGTGGTGAAAGAATTGCTTTAAATACACCAATTCAAGGTACTAGTGCGGATATTATTAAACTTGCAATGATAAAGGTTTATAATGCTTTTAAAGAAAAGAAACTTAAAAGTAAGATGATTATTCAAGTTCACGATGAATTAATATTTGATGTTTTAGAAGAAGAACTAGAAATTGTTAAAGAAATAGTTACTGACATTATGGAAAATGTTTATGAACTTGAAGTTCCATTAAAAGTAGATGTTAACTATGGTAAAAATTGGTTCGAAGCTAAGTAATTAGAATATAATGATATAGGTGGTAAAGTGAATAAAGTAACAAAAGTGTTGATATACAGTTTTATAACAAATATTATTTTAGCTTTAATTAAAATTGTTTCTGGTGTAGTAGGAGCTTGCGGGGCATTAATTGCCGATGGCGTTCATTCATTAAGTGATACATTTACTGATGTGTTTGCTATTTTGGGCCATAAGCTTTCGATGAAACCAGCTGATAATGAACATCCTTTTGGACATGGAAAAATAGAATATATTACTTGTATTGTAATTGGCTTTGTTATTATGACAATGGGTTTTATAATTATTTATAATGGTATTTTTAATAAACCGGTTGTTCCAAATATATTAACGGTAGTTGTTTCTGTGTTTGTTATTGTGGCAAAACTGGTTTTATCACGTTATATTTTAAATCGTGGTAAAAAATATGGTAGTAATATTTTGGTTGCTTCAGGTAAGGAAAGTTTAACTGATGTTATTAGCTCTGTAGTAGTTTTAATTTCTATTTTGATTTCGCAATTAGGAAATGTATTTGTATACGCGGATATGGTCGCAATGATTATTATAGGTATACTAATTTTAAAAATTGCTTATAATATTCTTAGTGAAAATTTTAGCAGTCTTTTAGGTAAACGAGTTATTGATAATGATTATATAGAAAAGCTAGAAGAAATTATTTATATGGAACCCGAAATAAAAGGCATAGATACTTTAATAGTGTTAAAATATGGTTCTATTTATCAATTAAATCTTGAAGTTTCAATGGATGCAAATATTGTTTTAAAAGATGCACATGATGTATTAGATAATATAGAAGAAAATTTAAAAAAATATGATCCCAAATTAGTCCATATTATTATTCATGTGAGTCCATACAAATATTGACTTTAGTAGTTAATCGTGATAATATTATTTTATAAATCAATGAGGAAGAATAGTAGTATAAATTAATATTAATAGAGAGTTAGTGTTTGGTGGAAACTAACAATATTGTTTATATGAATCTACTTCTGAGTGGAAATTAATCATTTCCCGGTCTTGGCCGTTATCTTTAATTAAGACTATGAATTAGGATGGTACCGTGATAATTCACTCCTAAAATACATGGTCTTTTTGTTTTATTTTTGGGAGGTTTTTATGGAACAATTAATGGATGTAATAGAAGAACTTGAAAAGAAAAAGGCACATCTTCTTGAACAAAAGGAAAGAAATATAAAGGAAATAGAAAAATGTGATGATAAAATAGCTTATTTAAGTTATATAATTACTCAATATAATTGGGGACAAAAGGTTAGAAGAGAACATATAAGAAGTTGTAAAACATTACTTGATATGAATGTTTCACATAATAATAATCTTTTATCATTTTATTCATTTGATGGTAATTTGGATGCATATATAGAATCTAGAATTTCTAGGTTAGAAGAAGAAAATGAAGAACTTGAAAGTTCTAAAAGTGTAGTTGCTGTTCAAATACTGGCTTATAGAAAGAAAAAAATTCTTTTAAATAGTGAAAATAGGGATATTGGTTTGAAGATATTAGACATTGATAGTGAAATAGAATTTAAAAAGGCTGGAAGATTTAGTGATAAAATTTATAAAAAAGAAAGAGGGAATCAAAAATGATAGATATTAAATTAATAAGGGAAAATAGAGAATTAGTAAAAGAAAATATTAAAAAGAAATTTCAAGATAAAAAACTTCCTTTAGTAGATGAAGTATACGAACTTGATAAAGAGTGCCGTGAGGCTAAACAAGAAGGAGACAAATTAAGGGCCCTAAAAAATGAAAAAAGTGCTTTAATAGGTTCTTTAATGCGTGAAGGAAAAAGGGATGAGGCTGAAAAAATTAAAGCTGAAGTAAGTGATTATGGTAATAAGATTTTGGCTTTAGAAAATAAAGAAGAAGAACTTTCTAAAAAAATTAAAGAAGACATGATGGTTATTCCAAATATTATGGATGATTCTGTTCCTGTTGGTGAAGACGATAGTAAAAATGTAGAAAATAAAAAATATGGTGAGCCAGTCGTACCTGATTTTGAAATTCCATATCATGCAGATATTTGTGAAAAATTATGTGGTTTAGATAAAGAAAGTGCTGGTAGAACTAGTGGAAATGGATTTTATTATTTAATTGGAGATATTGCTAGACTACATTCAGCTATGCTTAGTTATGCTAGAGATTTTATGATTGATAGAGGATTCACTTATGCTATTCCACCATTTATGATTAGAAGTGATGTTGTTACAGGCGTTATGAGTTTTGAGGAAATGGATGCGATGATGTATAAAATAGAAGGTGAAGACTTATATTTAATTGGTACTAGTGAACATTCTATGATTGGTAAATTTAAAGACCAAATTATTAAAGAAGACGAACTTCCAATCGCAATGACTTCTTATTCACCTTGTTTTAGAAAAGAAGTAGGAGCTCATGGACTTGAGGAAAGAGGCTTATATCGTGTTCATCAATTTGAAAAACAAGAAATGGTTGTTTTGTGTAAATCCGAAGAGGGTATGGACTGGTATAATAAAATGTGGCAGTATACTGTGGATTTCTTTAGAAGTTTAGATGTACCTGTAAGAACTTTAGAATGCTGTAGTGGAGATTTAGCAGATTTAAAGGTTAAATCTTGTGATGTTGAGGCATGGAGTCCAAGACAGAAAAAATATTTTGAAGTTGGATCTTGTTCTATTTTAGGTGATGCACAAGCACGTAGACTTGGAATTCGTATGAAAACAGAAGAAGGAAATAAGTATGTAACTACTTTAAATAATACTGTTTTAGCTACTCCGCGTGGTTTAATTGCTGTACTTGAAAATAATTATAATGAGGATGGAAGTGTTAATATTCCAGAAGCTTTAAGACCTTACATGGGTGGGAAAGCAAAAATTGAAATTAAATAAAATAGCTTATTTAAGCTATTTTTAGTGTAAAATATTATCAAGGAGGTAAATATGCGAGTTGGAATTTTTGATTCTGGTATTGGAGGCCTTACCGTTCTTAATTGTTTAATTGAAAGTTATCCTAATAATGAATATATATATTTTGGGGATACTTTAAATTTACCTTATGGAACAAAAAGTTTAGAGCAGCTAAGGGAGTATGCAGATAAAATTATTAATTTTTTAATTAGTAAAAGGGTGGATATTATTGTTATAGCTTGTGGGACAATTAGTTCTAATTTATATGAAGAAATAAAAGAAAAATATTCTATTCCTATTATTGATGTTTTAACCCCAACAGTTAAATATATTAAAGAAAATAACCTGAATAATGTTGGTGTTTTTGCTACGCCAATGACTATCAAAAGTGGGGCGCTTAATAGTGTGGTTAATAATTCTATATCTTGTCCTTTATTTGTCCCTTTAATTGAAAGTGGAAAAATAAATACTAAAGAATGTGATGAAGCTGTTATTGATTATTTAAAAAGGCTCGGTGATTGTGAATATATAATTTTGGGATGTACACATTATCCAGTTTTAGAGAAAGTTATTAATAAGCATAGTAATTCTAAATTAATTAATATGGGGCAGTGTGTTTCAAATTATATTAATATAAGTAATGAGGGAAAACTAAAAGTTACTTTATATTTTTCATTATTATCGGATGAGCTTTTAAAAAACATTTCAACAATTATTAAAACACCTTATGAAATAAAACAACAAGTTTTGTCAAATTAACTTACAAATTTGTAAGTTAATTTTATATTTATTTTGATATAATGGTAATAGATGGAGGCGATGTTATGAATAGTAGAATAAAACAAATTATATTATTTATAATTGGGGTTGTAATTATAATAGCCTTATTATTTATATTTTTCTATGCCTTTATATTTTTGGTTATTATAGGATTAATTTATTATATATATAGAAAAATTTTTAAAAGGCCAAAAAAGGTTAATATAGTAAATGATGATAATAAAAAAATAAATCCTGTAATTATTGATATGGAAGATTAACTTTACAGTTTTGAAAAAATTGTAAGTCTTTGGACTTTATGACTTTGTTATTTGATTTTAGGGGTGTTTTGCTATATAATGTTTATACGAGGTGATATTTTGAATATTGATATTACTAAATTGAAATCAGGTTTAGATGATTATATTACCATTGATGAAACTTATTCTTTTTCTGAAGAAGAACTTAAAAATAGTTCAATTTTAAAACTTGATAATGTTAAAATTAATGGAGAAATCACAAAAAATAGTATAGATGATTATGTAATTAATATAATGGTAAAGGGAACAATGGTTTTACCTTGCAGTGTTTCTTTAAAGCCTACTAATTATGATTTTCAGGTTCAAATTGATGGAAATATAGCTGAAATCATGGCAGAATTTAATGAAAATTTCGAAAACAATCAAAAAACTCTTGATATTTTGCCAATAATATGGGAAAATATATTGATGGAAATTCCCATTCGAATTGTTAGTGATGACATTAGTGATGTTAAAACTGAAGGAGAAGGTTGGGAACTTATTACCGATGATAAAGAAATGGTAAATCCAAATTTAGCTAAATTAAAAGATTTATTATAGGAGGTGTTAAAAATGGCAGTACCAGCTAGAAAAGTTAGTAAAACTAGAGGTAGAAAACGTCGTACACATTATAAAATAGACGAAAAAACTGTAACAGTTTGTCCAAAATGTGGAGCTACTGTAAAACCACATAGAGTTTGTAAAACTTGTGGAACTTATAAAGGAAAAGAAGTTATTGAAACCGAAACAGCTGAATAGGCTGTTTTATTATTATAAAAAATCCACAATAATTTGTGGACTTTAATTTGTGTAACGCATATTTTCGTTTGAAATATTAAATATTAATCCCATAGCTATCATGTAACTAAGTAGACTAGATCCACCATAGCTAATAAATGGGAGAGTTATTCCGGTAATCGGTAATAGACCAAAGGTCATACCAATATTTTGAATTTGTTGATAAATAAGCATACCAGTTACACCAGCTATTACATATTTATTAATTAATTTATTAGTTTTAACAGCTAGCATAATTAATCTAATATCAAAAAATGCTATTAAGGCTAGTAAAAAAGCTGAACCAATAAAACCAAAATGACTAGCAAATACTGCAAATATAAAGTCAGTTTGGGCTTCTGGAAAGTAAATAGGATTAACGTTCCAGCCATAACCTAATAGTCCTGCTGATCCAATGGCACTTAGACTTTGTTCTAATTGATAACCGCTTTGGTTTGACCAGTCTAATAATCTATCAACTCTTAAGAAGAAACTTGTTCCGAAAATATTTATAAATAAATCTTGGCTTATAAAATAAATTCCTAAAACTAATAAAACTAGGCCACCTAAAATTCCAAAAAGAATTGCAAACCATCTATATCTAATTCCAGAAACAAATAACATAACTAAAGTAATTAAAATATAGATCATTACAACTCCAGTGTCTGGTTGTAAAAAGGTTAATATACTTGGAATTAAAACAATTACTATTGTTTTAATTAAAAAATAAAATTCTTCTCTTAAACTTGGATTGGGAAAATCTTCATTAAATTTTGAAATTAGGGTAGCAACTGAAATGATTAATATAATTTTCATAAATTCACTTGGTTGAATTGTACCAATTCCTTTAATTTCATACCAGCATGTCGCATCATTGATATTTACTCCGAAGAAGAATAAACCAATCAAGGAAAGAATTCCAATTCCATATAATACCCAAACTATTCGGTATATGTGCGTATTACCTATGGTCATTACTAGATAGGCTATAATAAATCCAGCTATATACCACATTATTTGTTTACCCATTAAATCATTCATATAACTTGGTAATATACTATTTGCACCATAAAGTGTAAGAACACTAACTATGGCAAATAATATAATTGGGATAAGAATGGTTTTATCAATTTTATATTTTGATATATTTTTCATGTTATCACCAATAAATATAATACACTAACTTTAATAATTATACAATAATTCGAAAAAAAGTTTCAAAAAAAAGAAAAATATAGTATAATTAAATAGGTGATATAAATGATTTGGCAATATTTAATAATAATAGTGGTTTTACTTTTAATTGCGTTTGCAATAGTAAAATCAAAGAAAAAAGATTTTAAATTAGAGGCAAATAAGTTAGTACAATTTTTGGGTGGGAAAGCTAATATTATTGATTATGAAGTTAACAATTCAAGATTTGTAGCTACTCTTCACAATATTGATTTAGTTAATAAAGAAGCTATTCAAAAAATGGGCGCTCAAGGTATTGTAGAAATAGATAATCAACTTAAAATTATTTTTGGTGATGAATCTAGACAGTTAAAAAAACATATTGATGCTTTAAAATAGATTATTATCTATTTTTTTTGACCATTTTTTACATAGCCTTACAAAATTCGACAAAATCCGACATTGATAATATTTTATAATTTTGGTAAGAGGTGAATTATGTGACTATTATTGATGGACTATTTTTAGATGTTCTTCATGTTTTAATTCCTTTTCTATTTTATTTATTTTATATTGCATATAAAAATTCTTTTGATGATAAAGAAAATGAATTGGCTGTTATAATAACGATTTTTTCATCATTATATATAATTTTAAAATATAATGCCCCAATTTTTAATGGTGTACCAATGTTTTTAGTTAGTTTACCACTATTAATTTCTTGTTTCAAAAAAAATGATATTGCAGTTTATATGTCTTCTATAATTGCAGTTTATTATTATTATAAATTTTATGATGGTTTTGTATTTTTAATTTTACTTGAGTTTTTATTATATTTTTTAATTTATAAATTTTTATTTAATAAAATTAAACCATGGAAATTTGCCTTTTTGTATACATTAATATTATTAATTTTTAATTGTATAATCGCTTTCTTTATATACAATTCGGTTAATTACTATTTGGAGATTATACTTGTTAGTTTGATATTCTTTGTGACATCAACTTTAATAGTATATTTATTAGCTAAAACTGAGGAATTGTTAAATGCTAGAATAACTGCTAAAGAAATTGAGCATGATAAACAAATTAAAAATACTTTATTTCAGATTACTCATGAAATTAAAAACCCTATTGCGGTGTGTAAAGGATATTTAGATATGTTTGATGTAGAAAATCCTAAACATGCAAAAAAATATATTCCAATTATGAGGGAAGAAATTGAGAAGACTTTATTTTTACTTGAAGACTTTTTATCTATGAATAAACTAAAAATAAATAAAGATTTATTAGATGTTAATTATTTGCTTGCTAATTTTATTAAAACTTATGAGCCTTATTTTAATGAAAATAAAATAAAAGCTGATATTAAAATTACAGATAATGAGGTATATTTAAATGGTGATTATAATAGGTTATTTCAGGTTTTTACTAATATAATGAAAAATAGTATTGAAGCACTGAGTGATAATCCACAAATAAATGTTTGGACAGAAATCAAAGATAACAAATTTTATATTTATTTTAAAGATAATGGTGAGGGGATACCTGCTGACATTTTAGAAAAAATAAAAGAACCTTTTTTTACTACTAAAATGAAAGGAACTGGTTTAGGAGTTTCTTTATCTAATGAAATTATTGAAGGTCATGATGGTAAATTATTGTATGATTCTAAAATGGGTGAGTATACTTTGACAACTATTATTTTACCAGTCGTAGATTGGGATTAAAAAATAAGAAGCAACTAAATTTGCTTCTTATTTTAGTTCTAAGTAATACTCATTGTTAAAATCATGATTAGTAGTATCTAAACTTAATAATTTATTAGTATCTATTAAGAAAAATTTGTGGAGTAGCATATTACTTTTATCACTGGTTACAGGGTCATCCCAAGTTAAATCTAAATGGAGCCATTTTCCGTTTAAATAAACTAAGTTCCATATGTGATTTATATTTGAAATTTTATAGTTTTTAATTCCCAAATCATCAAGAATTAATTTCATGGCATCACTATATCCGCTACAAAGGGCTTTACCTTCTAATAAAGGTCCGTTTGCTTTGTGTGAATTATATTTATAATTTGTGTCATCACCCTTTTCTATTTGGGCAGCTCTTTCTTCATCATAAACCGAGTGATTAATTATGTAATCATGGAAGGCTTTGATTTTTTCTTCATCAGTCATACTATCCTTTATTACTTCGCATTTAATTTCTTCTAATTTTGTATTTATATTTTGAATATCTTCAGCGCTATATAATTTATCTAATGTGATAGTTGCTTTTCCATATGTATTAGTTGTTACATATAATTTTTGATAGCTATTATATGGTGAGACCATATTATTAATGACTGATAAAAGTATTTGATCTTTTGAAATTTCTTTTAAATCATTTAAACAATTATCATAGTCTTTTGAACAATAAAATGAATATGAATCTTTTCCAGAATTTAATATTGTATATATGGCATTTAAGATACCTTGTTTATCTTTTACGTGAAAATCATTTGTATTTTGAACAAAACTAAAATCAAAGCTTTTGGTATATTTGTTATCGTCTGGTTTATTTACTTTTGTATATTCGGTTACATTTTCCATAACAAAGGTTACGATTTCAGTCCTATAGAATATACATATAACCAATAGTATCAGAAGCATGATTGTTGATATATGGAATTTATAGTGCTTCATATTATCACCTTTTTTCACTTTCTTTAATATGATATGTTTTTTTCTAATAAAATTATAACATAGTTTTTGTTCTTATAATATATACTTTTTATAATTTATTGAAAAGTATTTTACATATATATTTGTTATTAGATATAATGTGATATTTTTTTACAAATATTTAATATATTGTTGATTATTTTGCTTTACAAATTTACCAAATTGGTAATTTTTTCTTACTAAAAGGGGAATTTGGTAAATTGTAACAAAAAAGAAGGAAATTGATGTACAAAAATTGTATATTTATTTGAAAGAGTATTTTTTATTCTTTCAAATGACAAGGGATTTCATATATAAAAGAATAAAGGAGGTATTAGAAGGAGGGAATAGATGGCAAGAATTAAATGTATTGATAAAGATGGTAACATTTTTTATAAAGCAGGAGCAGATGGAATGTTTAAAACAATATTTGGCGATGAACAAGATAAAGAACTTTTAGAAAAGTTATTAGAAGTAACTTTAGATGAAAAAGTAAAAGTAGAAAGAATACTTAATCCTGGTATATTAAAAACCAATGTGAGAAGCAAAGATAAAACTTTAGATTTACTTGTAAGAGGTTCAGATGATACTTTATATAATATAGAAGTAAACATGTCATATTATAAACATTTAAATAGGAGAAATGCCGCTTTTGTGTTTAGTAAATATTCAGAAGATTTAAAGGTAAGTGATTCATATACAAATATGAATAAAATAATTCAAATAAATTTAACTAGCGAATTATCTGAAGAAGGTGAATTAATAAATGAATATAAATTAATTGATGAGAATACTAAAAAAGAATACATTGATAATTTTGTAATATATGAATTTAACTTGGATAAGTTAAAGGAAGTATGTTATAATAAAGATGAATTTGGAAAGTATAAAATATTAGTTTCACTTATATGTGATGATGTTGAACTGCATGATATATGTAGAGGAGATAAACTCTTAGAGAAACTCGAAAGGAAGGTTATAGATATGAATAAAGATCCTGAATTTATAGAATTTATGAGTGAAGAAGAGGAAATGGAAAAGCTTCAAAAAACATTGATGGAAAATGCCAGAGAAGAAGGAACTCTTCAAGGGATTGAACAAGGTTCAAAAGAAAAACAATTACAAATTGCCAAAAATATGCTTGCAAAAAATATGGATATTGATTTAATATCAGAAGTTACTAATTTATCAAAAGAAGAGATTGAAACTTTAAAATAGGTTTCAATCTCTTTTGTTCATAAAAAAAATCAAATTATTGCATTTGATTTACTTTTTTAGTTAGTCTTGACTTTTCGCGGGCACATTTATTTTTAGCCACTACATTTGCTCCAGTTGCTTTATCGATTCTTTTGATTGCAACTCTTAAAGCTTCTTCTGCACCGTTTTTGTCTTTAGCTAAAACTGCTTTTTCAACATTTTTAACTGCAGTTTTCATGCTTGCAGCATAACTGTTATTACGGATATGTTTTTTCGCATTAACAAGTACTCTTTTTTTCGCATTTTTCATATTGGCCATATAATTTCACCTCCAAGCCACACTCGTAAATACATTTTAACAAAAAATAAAGAAAAAAGCAAATAAAATATGGTATTTTTGGTAAAAATAGTTAATGGGTGATGAAAATGGGACATGAAATAGATTTAAACAAATTTGAAATCAGGACAGATTTGACGATTGAATTAGCTACAGAAGGAATCAAATCTAGAGAAATAGGGGATGTTAAAGTAACAGATATTACTTTAAATGAATCACAGGGAAAAGAAATCAATAAGAAAGCTGGTAGATATATTACTCTTGAATTCCCTGATATTACAGATTATGATAATAGTGAAAAAATCAAAACTATTTTTAGTGAAGAACTTTCAAAATTGTTTGAAACTATTAAAGTTAATGAGGAAAGTACTTGTTTAGTAATTGGACTTGGAAACGAAAAAACTGCTCCTGATGCAGTTGGGCCCTTAACTATTGCTAAAACTATTGTGACTAATCATTTATATGTTTACGGTCAGTTAGAGGAAGGATTTAGACGCGTTTGGGCAATTTCTCCTGGTGTAATGGGGGAGACTGGAATGGAAACTAGTGATTTGATTAAAGGTATTGTAGCTACTATTAAACCTGATTTTGTTATTACTGTTGACGCATTAGCTAGTGGTTCTATAGAGAGAGTAAACAAAACTATTCAAATGACTGATGCTGGAATAAATCCTGGAAGTGGAGTTGGTAATAAAAGAAAGGAAATTAGTAAAGATAATATAGGTGTTCCTGTGATTGCGATTGGAATTCCAACTGTTGTTGATGCAGCTAGTATTGTAAGTGATACTATTAATTATATGTATAAACATTTTGCTTATAATAAGGAGAATTACGATAATCCAGCTCAAAAATTAAAATTTGGAGTTAATTATTTGAAAAAAGAAGTTAATATTTTAGATGATGATAAAAAAAATTTATTTGGAATTGTTGGCTCTTTGAATGATTTTGAAGTGAAGTCTTTAATTTATGAAATTTTAAATCCTATTGGATATAATTTAATGGTTACTCCTAAAGAAGAGGATTTCGTTGTGGAAAAAATATCTGATGTTATTAGTGGAGGAATTAATAAATCACTTCACAAAAATGTTGAATAAGATACTTCGGTATCTTTTTTTTGCTGAAATTTTAAAACTTGGCAGAATTTTACACATTTCTCCTTAAAATAACTTGCCAAAAACGGGGGGGGGGGGGGTATAATATATTTAAAATAGACTAAGGTGATAAAATGCGAGAAAGAAAAAAGAAAAGAATAATAATAATATCATTACTAGGATTATTATGTATAATGACAGTAGGATATGCAGCCTTTCAAAGTAATTTAAAAATAAAAGGAACAAGTAGTATAAGTAGTAACTGGAATATATTAATAACAAACGTAGAAGAAATAAACCAAGGAGGAGAAGGAGAAAATGCGAAAGCACCAACATGGACAAGTTTAACTGCAAATGTAGAAGCAAATTTATATAGTAAAGGAGACTATGTAGAATATTTAATAACAATAGAAAACAAAGGAACAGTAGATGCGGTATTAAGTAATATAATGCCAACAGAAAAAGAATATAAAGATAAAGCAATAAAAATAACATATAGCGGAGTAAATATAAATGATAAACTATATAAAGAAGAAAAAGCAGAGTTAAAAGTAAAAATAGAATATAATCCAGAATATGGTGGAGTAGTAGAAGAGAGTAGTTCAGAATTAGAAATAATATTAGAATATACACAAGCTGAGATAGCTGGAGAACCAGTATTAAACTCAAATTTATATGTATCAAATAGTGGGGATGATGAAACAGGAATAGGAACAACAACAAAACCATATAAGACAATAGAAAAGGCATATAGTGAAGCATCAGATAATTCAACGATATATATAATGGATGATATAAC
>CAOJZV010000007.1 GCA_948466255.1 uncultured Bacillota bacterium
GAGGTAGAATTAGATTATTAAAAAGTGGTGCGGTTGAAATTTTAAAAAAAGAAATCAGGAAATTCCTGATTTTCTTTAGTTAAAGTTATTATTACCGCCAAATGCACGAGCACCGATAATAATTACTAATAAAATAAATAGTACTAAGATAATAGCAGCTCCATATCCAGCGCCACCATAGCCATAGCCACCTTGACAACCGCCACATGGATTACCACATCCGTAGCCTTGATATCCGCCATAGTAATACATAAAGGGCCTCCTTTCTATTACTAATATATTGTACGTTACTTGTCGCAAAACGACTATTAAAAATACCTATTTTTAATTTTTATATTTTTTCCATTCAAAAAAGACGTATAATATGTTATATTATTATATGATAGGAGTAAAAATATGAACCAATCTTTTAAAAAAATTTTTAAAGATTTAGATAAACCACTATTAATAATTACTATAGTGGGTTTTATCTTTGGTTTATTAACAATCGTAACTGCTTCTAGTAGAGCCGCTGTAGTTAATTATGACGTTTCAATTTATTATTACTTTTTTAAACAACTAATTTTTATAATAGTTGGATCAATAATAGCTTTAATAATATTAAAAACTGACACAAAAAAATACAAAGCTCTTGTCCCACTATTATTTGTAATATTAATAATTTTAAATATTATTGCTTGGAAATCAGAAGCAACATTAGGATCACATAACTGGATTGATTTAAAATTCATGAAATTACAGCCCAGTGAACCATCAAAAGTTGTCATTATAGCTTTTCTAGCTATTTTATTCGAAAAATACTACCGCAAACTTAGAACCACTAACATACCTCACTACAATATTATTGGTAAAATATTAATAATTGCCTTAATTATTCCAGCAATAGTTTTCTTACAAAAAGACCTAGGAACATTACTAATAATATTATTTATAATAGGTATAATGCTTCTAGCCAGCCCTATACTAAATATTGAAAAACTAAAATATGGTGGTCTGTTATTAATTATCGGAATGTTATGCTTCTTTATTTATAATACTGCAGGTGAAAGTGTATTAAATGATGCTAGAAAATCTAGATTTGCCTCTTGGTTTGACCCATGCGGACAATACGAATCTGGAGGCTATCAAGTATGTAATAGTTATATTGCCATAAATGATGGTGGACTTACAGGACTAGGTATTGGAAAAAGCAAACAAAAATATTCATATATTCCAGAGCCACATACTGACTCAGCATTCGCTATAATTGCCGAAGAATATGGTATATATAGGTGTATTTTAATCTTTATAGGGTATGGAATCATATTATGGCGTATTCTTTTAATTTCATCGCGTGCATCCACATTAAGAGGAAGATATATGTGTTTAGGAATAGCCAGTTTAGTATTTGCCCATATATTTGTAAATCTAGGCGGAATGTTTGGTTTAATCCCATTAACTGGTGTCCCACTTCCATTCTTTAGCTATGGAGGAAGTTTTGTAATCACCTTGTTAGCTGGGCTTGCTATAGTTCAAAGAGTTAATATCGAAACAAAAAATAAAAAAATAAAAATATAAAATACAAAAAATAAAAATTTTTGTATTTTTTTTGATTTTAACAAGGAATTTGCTATACAAATATCGTATATTACATATGAAGGGGCAAGAAAGGAGAAAAATGAACATACAAACATTAATACAAAAACACAAAACAACAATTATATTAACTATTATAATCATAATCTTAATAACCTTAAACTTATATATGCTATGGCTATTAAATACAAACGAAGAAGAAGAACCAGAAATAATCGAAACCAAAGAAGAAATAAAAGAAACAAAGCTTCTAAAAGTAGATATAAAAGGTGAAATAATTCATCCAGGATTATATGAAGTAAAAGAAGATAGCAGAGTGATGGACATTATAGAAAAAGCCGGAGGATTAACTGGGAATGCTGATACATCTGTTATAAATTTAAGCAAAAAATTAAAAGATGAAATGGTTATATTAGTATATTCAAAAAAAGAGGTACAAAAATTAAAAGAAAAAGAAGAAACAACCATTACTTGTCCAACTACAAATGATGCTTGTATTACTAACGAAGTACAGCAGCCACTAGTAGAAAAGAAAACAACCAAAGATACAAAAACCAAGGAAGAAAAAATATCAATTAATACTGCTACTATCGAAGAACTACAAACTCTATCAGGCATAGGTGAGGCAAAAGCTAAAGCTATTATTGAATATAGATATAAAGAAGGTAATTTCAAAACAATAGAAGATATCAAAAAAGTAAACGGTATAGGAGAAGCAGCATTTGAAAAAATCAAAAACAACATCACTATTTAAAATAATAAGTATAACCGCATTAATATTAGGAATAATAAATGTCATTTGTAACTACAATACAACACCGAAAAGTAAATATAATAAAGATACAACAGAAATAGCAGGTATAATCACAAATTGCACTAAAACAGATTACAATTATCAAATAACAATAAAAGGAAGAGAAAATACCATAATTAATTATTCAAAAGAATTTAAATGCAAATTAGGAATCAAAATAAAAGCAACCGGCACTTTAGAAAAACCAAACACCAATACAATTTTCAATGGATTTAGTTATCAAAAATACTTACTAAGTAAAAAAATAAATTATATATTTAAATCAGATAAAATAAAAATAGTAAACCAAAATACCAATATCCTATATAAACTAAAAAATAACCTCCAAAATAGAATAAATACATATAAAAGTAAAAACTATTTAAACACATTTATATTAGGCAATAGTAAAAATATTGAAGAAGAAATAATAAATAGCTATCAGATTAACGGTATAAGTCATTTACTTGCCATATCAGGAATGCATATCACCTTATTATCTAGCCTGATATTACTAATTTTAAATAAAATAAACAAAAATAAAAAATTAAATTATATAATCGTAATAATTCTTCTGCTTTTTTATATGTTTTTAACAAACTTCTCACCATCAGTCGTAAGAGCAACCCTAATGTTTATAATTTTAACAATCAAAAACAGTTTAAATATAAAAATAAATACTTTATACGTACTTTTTCTAATATGCGGATTATATTTAATTTATAACCCATATATGATTTACCACATTGGTTTCCTATTTTCCTTTATCATAACTTTTTATCTAATATTATTCAGTAATTTAATAAACAAATATAAAAACTATCTAACAAAAACTTTCATAATTTCATTCATAGCTTTTTTAGCAAGTTTACCAATCCAAATAAATAATTTTTTCAGCATAAATATACTTTCACCACTAATAAACATTTTATTTGTTCCGCTAGTATCATTCATTATATATCCATTTTCACTTCTTGCATTAATAATTAAGCCATTAGATATAATCCTTTTTAACTTAATTACATTAATGGAGAATTTATCTATTATTCTTACAAATATCAATATAAATATAATTCTAAAACATATAAATATTATTTTCATAATCATTTACTATCTAATAATAACCTATACATTATACCAATTAAACAAAAATAAATTAAAAGGCTTAATAATTTTAATAATTGTCTTAATAATTCATACAAATATTAATTATATAGAAAAAGATCCAACTTTAACTATGATAGATGTAGGACAAGGTGACTGCCTTTTAATAAAATTAGATCATAATAAAGGAAATATCTTAATTGACACAGGAGGCCAAATAAATTTTAACAATAAAAAACCATATGATATAGCTAAAAACAAAATAATTCCTTATTTAAAATCAGAAGGAATAAAAAAATTAGATTATTTAATTTTAACCCATGGAGATTTTGATCACGCAGGTATGGCGATAAATTTAATAAAAAATTTCAAAATAAATAATATTTTGTTGAATCATAAAAATAATAATTTAGAAAAACAAATTATAGCAAAAGCAATTAAACATAAAATAAAATATAAAAATATAAACGAAGCCACTTTAAAAATAAAGGATATAAAACTTAATTTTCTAAGTAGTCAAAAATCATCTAGTGAAAATGATGATAGTTTAATTATTTATACAAAAATCGGCAAGCAGAATATATTATTAATGGGAGATGCAGGAGAGGAAAGAGAAAAACATATTTTAAATACATATAATTTAAAATATGTGGATATACTAAAAGTAGGTCATCATGGTTCCAAAACCAGTACATCTCCTGAGCTTATAAAAAAAACAAGGCCTAAAATAAGCTTAATTTCCGCAGGTAAAAATAATTTGTATGGTCACCCCCATAGACAAACACTAAAAAAACTAAAGAATAGTAAAATTTTAATTACCCAAAAAGATGGCTCAGTAAAAATAAATCTAAATACAGGAGCCATCTTAACTATTGCCCGCTAATGCTTTTAGCGTTTATATAGATTAGTCCCTTTATAGGGGCTTTTTATTGACTATAAATTAGAAAAATGTTAAAATATCTATCACATCAAACATTATAAGTATTAAGTCCATACTTTTCATTAGTAGGGTCAAAAAACAAATCATTTATAGGTGGATAATACGTAAGCAATCCAAAGACAATATAAACAAGTATAATTCCTACCACACAAACTATATTTAATTTTGGTAAATTATCAGATTTTAAAATAAAATAGCTTATAATTTGACTAATAATAATAGTTAAAAACAAAAAGCCAATGTTTATAACCATATTTTCACCTATCAAATAATAAAATGGTAAATAAATAACCAAAAAAACAGGAATACTTAATAATGCCGAAATAAATAGGCTAACCAAAAAATTATTCCTTTTTTGTTTAAAAAATTTCAAAACAAAATAATCAATAATACCATATACAACAATCGCACTAAATAACATTTTCATATGTTCAAAGATACTTTCATTAACCGGAAAGAAAATACTAAATAAAGTATTAGGAAACCAATCATACATAAAATGAAATGGAAAACATAAAATAAAAATTCCCAAAATAGCTGAGATTTTAATCCATTTTAAAGTCATAAAACACCTCTTTTTATGATTATTATACGAAAAAATTAAAAAAATATGATTTTTTTTGTAGAAAAAAAAGGAAATAGGGGTACAAATATCGTATATTATATATAGGGGAGCATGATGTTTAATGAATTACTTAAGTCAAGAAAAAATAAAAGAAATAAGAGATAGCGTCGACATAGTAGATGTAATTTCTAATTATGTTTCACTTACACCAAAAGGTAAAAACTACTTTGGTGTATGTCCATTTCACGATGATAATAATCCAAGTATGAGTGTTAATAGAGATAAAAAAATATATAAATGTTTCTCATGTGGGGCAACAGGAACAGTATTTAAGTTCATAATGGATTATGAAAATATTACATTTATAGAGGCCGTTAAAAAGGTTGCCGATTTTGGTGGATTAAATATAAATATTGGAAACATCCCCAAAATAAAAACTAATAATAAATTATACGAAATATATGATTTAAGTTTAAAATTTTATATAAATAATATAAACACAGCTGCTGGTAAAGAAGCAAAAGAATACTTAAATAAAAGAAATATAAATGAAGAAATAATTAAAGAATTTCAAATTGGACTAGCCCTTAACGATAAAGACAAGCTATCACAATTATTATTAAAAAGATTTGACGAAAAAGATGTATTAAAAAGCGCTTTAGTAAATAAAAATGCATATGGGTATTTAGATTTATTCTATGACCGTATATTATTCCCACTTCATGACTTAAAAGGTAATGTAATTGCTTATAGCGGAAGAATATATAATAGAGAAGATAATTCAAAATATTTTAATACAAGAGAAACAGAAATTTTTAAAAAAGGAGAAATCCTTTATAATTATCACCGAGCTAAAGATATTGCAAGACAAAAAAATCAAGTCATAATTATGGAAGGATTTATGGATGTCATAAGAGCTTACACAATAGGCGTTAAAAATGTAGTCGCCACAATGGGAACAGCAGTCACTAAAGAACAAGCAACATTAATCAAAAAAATGGCAAAAGAAATAATCTTATGTTTTGATGGAGATGAAGCCGGTGCTAAAGCTACAATGGCCTGTGCTGATGAATTAATCAAACTTGGTGTTACCCCAAAAGTTATTAGGTTAGATCATAATATGGACCCAGATGAATACATCACAAAATATGGAAAAGATTTTGAAACAAAAATCAATAATCCAATTAATATTATGGATTTCAAACTACAATATTTAAAACATGATAAAAACCTTTCAAGCACAGTAGATGAAGCTAAATATGTAAATGAAGCAATCAAAGAAATTCAAAAAATAGATGACGATATTCTAAAAGAACTAACAATTAAAAAAATAACCCAAGAAACAAATCTAGATGAAAGTATTATTAGAAATAAAATCACACCTAATAAAACTAAAATTAAAAAAACGCCAAAATCAAAAACAAAAACTAATACAAAAATAGATAAATACGAAATAGCCCAGAGAAATTTAATTTTTTATATGTTAAGAAGTCCAGAAGTAATAAAAATGTACAATAATAAAGTAACATATATGCCAAAAGAAGAATATCGAATGCTTGCCAGAGAAATAAAAATATTCTATAATAACGAAGGCTATATCAAAGAAGCTGATTTAATAGATTCAGTTGAATGTGATGAAGATGTATTAAAAGCTCTTAGTAAAGTTGAAGAAGCAAATTTAAACGAAAAATATTCAATAGAGGAAATAGAAGATTATATTAAAGTAATTAGAGATTACAACGTAAAAAATGAAATAAAAAGACTAACAGCAAAAATGAAAGATGAATTAGACCCAATAAAAAAAGCTGAAGTCGCACAAAAAATAATAGATTTAAAAAAGGAGAGTAACAATGTTTAATGAAATTAAAACTTTTGAAGATAGAAAACAAGAATTAATCAAAATAGGAAAGAAAAAAGGACAAATAACTTATGAAGAATTAGCAGACAAATTAAAAGGACTAGAACTAGATGCAGATTCATTAGATGATTTATATAATGCATTAAGTGAAAATGGTATTGGAATTGTATCAGCTAACCCTGATGATAATGACGATACAACCGCTGATGACACAGAAACACTAACAAAAGATTTAACAATCAACGACCCAGTAAGAATGTATTTAAAAGAAATTGGACAAATTAAACTTTTAACCACCGAAGAAGAAGCAGAACTTGCTGACCGTATCGTTGAAGGTGATGAAAGCGCTAAAGCAACACTTGCCGAAGCAAATCTACGTCTAGTTGTTAGTATTGCAAAAAGATATGTTGGAAGAGGAATGTTATTCCTAGATTTAATCCAAGAAGGAAATATAGGTCTTATGAAAGCCGTAGAAAAATTTGACGTAACCAAAGGATATAAATTTTCAACATATGCTACCTGGTGGATTAGACAAGCTATTACAAGAGCAATCGCCGATCAAGCTAGAACAATAAGAGTTCCTGTACATATGGTAGAAACAATAAACAAACTAGCTAGAGTAGAAAGGCAACTAACTCTAGAATTAAATAGAGAACCAACCGAAGAAGAACTTTCTAAAAAAATGGGTACATCAGTAGAAAAAATCAGAGATATTTATAAAATTAGTCAAGAACCAGTTAGTTTAGAAACTCCAATAGGGGAAGAAGATGACTCACATTTAGGTGATTTCATTCCAGATGAAACAAATATGAGTCCAGAGGACTTTGCTGTAAATGAACTTTTAAAAGATGAAATATCAGAAGTTTTACTAACATTAACCGAAAGAGAAGAAAAAGTAATCAGACTTCGCTTTGGCTTAGAAGATGGTAGACCAAGAACTTTAGAAGAAGTCGGACAACTATTTGGCGTAACCAGAGAACGTATAAGACAAATAGAAGCAAAAGCACTTAGAAAATTACGTCATCCATCTAGAAGTAGAAAATTAAAAGACTACTTAGGAGATTAATGAAACTTTCCAAAAGATTAAAATCAATTTGCGACTTTGTTCCAAATAATTCAAAAATAATAGATATAGGTGCTGATCACGCTTTAGTTGATATATATTTAACAAAAGAAAAAAATTGTAAATGTCTAGCCACTGATATTTCCGAAAAATGCATCAAAAAAGCAAAAGAAAATATAAAAAAATATAATGTAAATGTAAAGACAAAAGTAACCGACGGATTAAACGGAATAAATATTAAAAATGAAATTATCCTAATTTCTGGCATGGGCACTCACAATATATTAAAAATATTAAATAAAAACATTAAAAATGATTTAATAATAAGCTCACATAACGATATTCCGCTTTTACATAAAAAACTTCAAAAAAGAGGATACCGTATTAAAAACGAGCAAGTAATTTATGATAAACATTTTTACATTATAACCTATTACGAACAAAAAAAGCACAAAAAACAAAATAATTATCTAACAGAATTTATAAAAGATAAAGAATATACTAAATACTTACTAAAAAAATATGAAATTAAATATAAAAATGAAAAAAATATCATAAAAAAACTAAATTATTATAAAATAATCAAAAAATTAAACAAAAAATCTACAAATAAGTAGATTTTTTTAAGCAAAAAATGTTGGCCCACCAGATACATAATTATTTTCATTAGTATCTATAGAATTATCAGGCATTATATTATTAGAATCACTAGTATTATTAGAACTCTCAGTTGGGGTATCAACTTTTTTGAACTCATTCATGACTTTAAACATAGTTTTTGCATTTCTCATAACAGGAGTTACTTGTTTAACAAGTGGAATAGCTTGATTTACAAGGCCTAATGTTCTTTGAGTACCATTAATAATAGAAGTTAAAGTAATACCTCTTCCTGCACCTCTAGATAATAATCCAAAAAGTCCAGGACGAGCCGCAGTCATAGGAGCCATCATATAATATGGGTTATAGTAATTCATTTTTATTACCCCTTTCTAACATATTATATGTTTTTAAAAAAAAATGTTTTATTTCTTAATAAAAATATGTTATAATTATCTATAGTAAAGAATAACGAGGGATAGGTGAGTGTCATGCTTAATATTTTACTTGCGCCATGCAAAGCTATATATCATTTTATAAAATATTTCTTTAAAGGCCTTTTAGTAATACCTAAAGCAATTATAAGCATGATAAATTTAATTCTAATAAAACCTTTTAAAAAAAGCAATAAACCCAAAACTAAGAAAAAAGAAAATAAAGATATTAATACAAAATTAAATGATTTTGGAGAAAATATCATTTCATCAACCCAAAATGCCGCAGACTTTATAGATAAACAAAGCAATAAAATTTCCTTTGTAAAAGAAGCAAAAGAAGCTAAAATTGAAAAAATGGGTGAAATGAAAATAAATTTTGATAGTGAAGATGCAAAAAAATCAAAAGAAAAAATAACATACGCATATACCGTTAAAGATAGAGAAGGGCAAACCTTAAAAGGTTATTTTGATGCCTATTCAAAAGTTGAAGTTCATTCATATTTAGTTAGTGAAGGATATACTGTTTATGATATAAAAACATCAAAATTAATACAATTTTTCCATGGATCCAAAAATTCATTCAATGGAAAATTTAAAACAAAAGATTTAATATTCCTTTTAGCTCAACTATCTACTTATTTAAAAGCAGGTATTCCACTTGCTGATTCAGTTAAAATACTAACAAGACAATTTAGTAAAAATCGTGTTTATAAAAAAATACTTGATGGAGTAGTATATGATTTATCCATTGGGCAAAGTTTCAGTGAAGCATTAAGCAATCAAGGAGAAGCATTCCCAAGATTATTAATCAATATGGTAAAAACGTCAGAATTAACTGGAGAACTCCCTGAAACACTAGATGACATGGAAGAATATTATACCGAAGCTGAAGCAACAAGAAAAGCAATGGTAAGTGCAATGATGTATCCAGTAATTATCTTCATAATAGCCATTGCTGTTGGAACATTTATAATGCTATACGTAGTTCCAAAATTTGTAGAAATATATGAAAGTATGGATTCGGCTGAAATTCCTGGAATAACATTATTTGTATTATGGTTAAGTGATTTCTTAAGCACATATATTATTTGGATAGGTTTAGCAGTCGTTGTATTAATACTATTATTCATGTATTTATACCGTAATGTAAAATCATTTAGAACTAGTATTCAATGGTTGATAATGCATACCCCAGGTTTCGGAAATGTTGTAATTTACAACGAAGTAACAATGTTTACAAAAACATTTGCTTCATTATTAGCCCATAATGTGTTCATTACAGATAGTATGGATATTTTAAATAAAGTAAGTAACAATGAAATTTATAAATTAATGATATTAGAAGCTATTAACAACATCTCAAAAGGAGGAAAAGTTTCAGATGCCTTCAAAGATCAGTGGGCTTTTCCAATCCCTGCCTACGAAATGATAGTTACAGGTGAAAAAACGGGACAACTACCAGAAATGATGCAAAAAGTAGCAGATTATTATCAAGATTTACACAAAAACGCCGTTAGCCGTATAAAAACATTTATTGAACCAGTAATGATTATTTTATTAACTGTAATGGTTGGTGTAATCGTTCTATCAATCGTTATCCCAATGTTTAATATGTACAGTGCTATTCAGCAATAAGGAGAGTATTATGGAATATTTAATTTTTATACTAGTCTTTATTATTGGAACCGTTTTTGGTTCCTTTTATAATGTAGTAGGTTATAGATTACCAAAAGGAGAGTCGATAGTAATGCCTCCTAGTCATTGTCCAAACTGTAATACAAGATTAGGAGTTTTAGAACTATTCCCTGTAATATCTTATATAATACAAAAAGGGAAATGTAAACATTGCAAAGTAAAAATTTCACCATTTTATATTATATTTGAATTATTAACAGGTTTATTGTTTCTTCTATCGTATATTTCTTTTGGAGCATCATTAGAATTAATAATTGCTTTAACATTTATATCAATGCTAATAATAATAGTAGTTAGTGATTATAATTATATGATAATTTGTGATGAAGTTTTAATTTTCTTTGGAATAATCTTATGTGCTGAAATCTTTATGATAAATGGCCCAGAAGCATTTATAAAAGCAATTACAAGCGGTGTATTAGCATTTCTAACAATGTTCGCATTAAAAAAATTTGGTGATGTAATATTTAAAAAAGAATCAATGGGAGGCGGAGATATAAAACTAATGTTTATCTTTGGATTAGTTTTAGGATATCCAATGGCCATTCTTTCAATATTTTTAGGTTCCATTATTGGCCTTCCAATATCGCTAATTATGCTTAAAAAAAATACTGAGCATATAATTCCATTTGGCCCCTTTTTAGCCGCAGGTGCAATTATAATTTTATTACTTCATATTGATATAAACACATTACTAAACTTATATAATATTTAAAGACTTTAATACTAAGTCTTTTTTTGATATAATTAATAAAAGGAAGTGAGAAAATGAAATCATTAGATAAAAAAGGAATAACTGTAATGCGTATAAACGCTATCATAAGTGGACTAATAATTTTAATTATTTCAATTATAATAACTACTATAGTATTTTCAAATACCAAAAACACATTTATACAAATGATAGATATAACTATTTTAATCATCATCATAGTAGGAGTACTACTAGATATTATAGTCTTTCCAAAAATCAGATATAATCGTTATAAATATTTAGTAACAGATGAAAGAGTAGAAGTCAAAAAAGGATTATTTTTAATTACAACTTCAATCATTCAAATCAAAAGAATCCAAAAAATTGAATTAAGTAATGGACCAATAGATAGAAAATTTGGTTTATCAAATGTTAATATCTACACCGCTGCTGGAACCGTAGATATCAAATTTTTAAGTAATGATGAAGCTAGAGAAATAAGTGATAAAGTAAATGAATTATTAAAGAATAAATTGGAGAAAAAAAATGAAAACTAGAATGCATCCTTCTATAATTTTAGAAAAATTAATTAGTAGTTTTGTATTCATTCTTTTAATAGCCTATTATATCATTTCCCAAATGATAGGGGAGTTAAATACTGAAAACCTTCAAAATACCGCTTCAACATTACTTTCGTTTGGTATGGGAATATACATGATGGGAACAATAGTAATAATAATTTTATTATTAATTTTTACTGTAATTTTTTGGATTTCATGGAAAAATACCTACTTATCATTCAATAACGATAGTTTAATAATTGAAAGAGGCAAATTATTTAAAAAAATTACAACCATTCATTTAACAGACATTGCCACAATAAACATTAAAAGAAATATTTTAGAAAAGGTATTAGGAACATCAAATTTAAAAATAGATTTAAACACCAATGAAGAAACATATAATGGTAAACTCGTTTTCAAACAAGAAAAAGCTAAAGAAATAAAAAACGAGATCCTTTCCCGCATGGGTAGAGAAATAATCAAAGAAGAAAAACAAATCGAAAGCATCATAAAATATTCAACCAAAGATGTAATTAAGCATATGTTTTTAGCAACCAATCTAGTTTCAATTTTAATATTATTTATAATTACAGCCATAATAATAGGTATAACATTTTTAATGGATAAACCATCTAGTATAGCATTCGCAATTATTCCCACATTAATCATCCTTGTCCCTACAGTATGGGAATATATTAAATCCTTTTTAAGTTATTACAATTTTAAATGTACAAGAGAAAATGATAACATTAAATTATCTTATGGAGCCCTAACAACATACAAATTTAATCTTCCTATCAAAAAGATAAATACTGTAATAATCCACCAAACTTTACAAGCTAAAATCTTAGGCTATTACCTAATTGAAGTAGTAAATGCCGGAATTAAAGCTGAAGAAGATGAAAAAACAATTATCAGTTTATATGTTAAAGAAAAAGAAAAAAATATCATAATAGATAATATTTTAACTGAATACAAAAATGACATAATAACAAAATATGGAAATAAAAATACTCTAAGACATTATTTAATAGCTAAAACCTTTTGGATTATTACAAGTATTATTGCCTGTCCATTTACATACTACAGTTCATTATTGTTAATCCCGATAGTATTATTAATTGCTTATAGTCAATATAAAACTAGAAAAATAGGCAATAATGACAACATGATAGTAATTTCTAATGGTATATTAAATAAAAAAACCACATATACGAAATATAGCAACATTGAAATGATTAAAAGTAAACAAAAATTATTTAGTAAAATATTTAATACCAGAAGTCTTCAAATAAATGTAGTAGGGCCTATGGCCAATAGTACATTTATAAGCGGATTGTTTAATACAGAAACAATCCAAGAAATAGTAAATAAATATTAAAAAGGAGAATGTTTTATGGATATAATAGATATATTTCAAACCTTAGGTTTAAAAGAAGATGAAATAAAAAATATAACTGATCAATTTTTCAAAACAAAACTTGATTTAGCAAATTCATTATCAGAAGAACATCAGTATCTATTAAATAAAAAAATACATCAAGAAGAAGTACAAAATTATTTGAGTAATTTTGATGATGTAGAACTTACAGAAGAAGAACTTATGTATCAAACTATTGATATTGTATATGCTAAAATAATGTTCCTTGCATCTATAGGAATGGAAATAAACAAACAAAACCAAAAATTTATAACACTAAATGAAAAAGATTTTTATAAAATCTTTGGAATTACAACTGAAGAACTTTTAAAACTATATCCATATAATGAATATGAAAAAAATATAAAACTAAAATAGGTGATGATATGAAAACAAATTATCAAATAGTTATGGAAAATATAATTAATAATTTGCAAAACAAACCAAAACTTCTACTTCATGCTTGTTGCGGAGTTTGCAGTAGTGCCGTATTAGAAAGAATATATCCATATTTTGACATAACAATACTTTACTACAATCCAAATATTTATCCTGAAGAAGAATATTTAAAAAGGTTAGAAACCCAAAAAGAAATAATAACTAAAATGAAATTAAACATAGATATCTTAGAAGTAAATTATGAAAAAGAAAAGTTTGAAGAAATTTCCAAAGGATTAGAAGAAGAAAAAGAAGGCGGAGAAAGATGCAGTAAATGCTATCTTCTAAGACTTGAAAAAACTGCCAAATTGGCTAAAAAACATGGATTTGAATACTTTTGTACTACATTATCAGTAAGTCCTTATAAAAACGCCGAAAAGCTAAACAAAATAGGTAAAATACTAGAAGAAAAATATAATGTAAAATATTTATATTCCGATTTCAAGAAAAAAGACGGTTACAAAAGAAGTACTGAACTTGCAAAAAAATATAATCTATATAGACAAGATTATTGCGGATGTGAATATTCATTGAACGAAAGGAAAGAGGCACAAACCCAATTAAACTCTTGATTTTATCGATAAATATGTTATAATAATCCAAAGAAAAGGAGTGATTACACAATGATAGAAGAAAAACAGCCAAAAGTAATTTCACTTAATGAAATTTACAAAATAAACAAAGGAGACTACGGTTATATTGATGAAGATGCAAATTTTTACCCAATTTGTAAAGAAGAAGAATATAACCTTTCAAATAACAATATTGTAAATAAAAAATGGAATGCTAACGAAATTGTCGAAGCAATTTTTTTAAGTACTAATCCAAGCCAAGACGATATTGAACATCTAAAAAAGCTCGAGGAAACAAAGCCTCATATAATAAATGGCTTTACTTATAGAAGTAATGCAATTCATCTACTGTTAAGAGAAAAAGGATATCAATTATTTTTAAAAGGTTATAGTGATCAATGGATTATGGAAGATTTTAGCGATTATAATATTGATGAATCAAATAAAGAGCAGTTATTAATACTAAACCACTTACTTACTTTAAATACCACACCTTATAATAAAGAAGAACAAAAAGAATTAATTAGAACTTTATCAAGAAAAATCTTTAGTAAATAATTATTTTTAGCAACATAATAAGGAAGTAATTAAAATGGACAATAAATTAAAAATAATATCAATAATATTAGGAACATTTTTAATAATCATCTTTGTTATGCTTAGTTTAAACAAAAATGTTGAAATTGTTGAAGTTGGAGAAATACCTAAATCTTTCGTAAACCCCAATACCGATTTACCAATTAAAGAGCCTAAAAAACCAGAACAAACAAAAAATACAATACCATCAATAGTATCAGATAAAACAATATACTTAACCTTTGATGATGGACCTAGTTATTTAACAAATCAAATTTTAGATATATTAAAAAGTGAAAATGTTGTAGCTACTTTCTTCGTAATTGGCCGTTCAATAGACAACTATACTGATACTGTCAAACGTGCTTATGATGAAGGACATCAAATTGCATTGCATTCATTTTCCCATGATTATAAATATATTTATAGTGCTGACGAAAATTATTTTGATGATTTAAATAAAATAAAAACTAAAGTTTATAATATAATCGGCAATAATTCAAGAATCATAAGATTACCGGGCGGATCATCAAATACAGTTAGTAAAAAATATAATGAAGGCATTGTAACTAGAATTACCAATAAATTAAACGAAAATGACTATTACTATTTTGACTGGAATGTAGATTCAGGCGATGCTTCAGGAAAACTTACTAAAGATCAAATTTATCACAACACCGTTTCAACATTACACCAAGGACAAAATATAATCCTAATGCATGATACCGGGGCTAAAAAAACAACAGTAGAAGCTTTACCAAATATTATCAAATACGCAAAAGAAAATGGCTATACATTTGCCAAAATAAATAAAAATACAAGAACAACACACCATCACATTAACAATTAACAAGAATACTCTTGTTTTTGTGTACATAATTTGACACTTTTGTAAAAATTTAGTATAATTAAAAACGTCGTGTGAAAGTAGGGGGATAGTATGAATACAAGAGATTTAATCACAGAATTAGAAAATCAAAAAGAACTACTAGGAAAGGGTTTCTTTAACCAAGAATTACTTGAAAAATACTTAGATGCTTCATATTTAAAAAAATCTGAAAGTACCGAAATAGAAAATCAAATAGAACTTTATGGTTTAGATTCAATAGAATCATTACAAACAAATTTAAATAGAATATATCCATACACTACTGCAAAACCAAGATTCAATAGAATAAAAGCTAGTTTTAATGTATTATATAATATTACTAAAACACCAACTAAAAAAGTAAGTGTTAATATCAATAATACCATCTCAAGACAAAAACAAAAAACTTTTAAACAAGATAAAGCCGCATAAGGCTTTTTTTCTATAAATAATTGTGAAAGATATAAATAAATGATATAATTAATAAAGAAAAAATATATAATTAAAGTATGGAGGATGATTTATGTTACTAATATATTTAATTTTAGGGTTTATACAAGGGCTTACAGAACCAATACCTATATCATCTAGTGGTCACCTAGTAATATTTAAAAACCTTTTTGATTTAGATGCACTACAAGATTTAAACTTTGAAATATTTGTAAATTTTGGTAGTTTAATTGCCATAATAATAGTTTTTAGAAAAGATATAGCCAAATTATTTTGGGATTTTATAAATTATATAAAAACTAAAGATAAAAAATATAAAAGTGGCTTTAGATATGTTTTATTAGTAGCTTTGGCTACTATCCCAGCTGGATTATGTGGGCTTATTTTTAACGATTTAATTGAACAATATTTAAGTAATGTTAAATATGTTGGAGTTGCCTTACTAGTAACTGCTTTATTCTTGTTTTTAATCAGAAAATTAAAAGGGAAAAAAGATGATGATCAAATTACAATAAAAGATGCAATAGAAATTGGACTATTTCAAGTAGTAGCCTTACTTCCAGGTATAAGCCGTAGTGGTGCAACATTAGTTGGTGGAATGTTTTCAGGCTTAAAAAGAGAAACTGCATTTAAATTTTCATTTATGCTATATATACCAATTAGCTTCGCCACAATGATATTAGGTGTGAAAGATGTAGCTGAAGGTGGCATAAATACAAATCTTTTAATATCATATATTTTAGGAGCTATAGTAGCTTGCATAGTAACATTTTTCTCAACCAAGTGGTTTAAGGGAATAATGCTTAAAGGAAAACTTATATACTTTGTATACTACTGTTTAATTGTTGGAACACTAGTAATTCTATTCCTATAAAAAAATGACTTATAAAAGTCATTTTTAATTTCTTCTAAATCTATTTTTCGCTTTTTTAATAATTCTATCTAATTCACATTGAGGTTCTTCTTCTTTTTTAAGTTCTACTTTTCTCTTAAATTCTTCTACAATTCCTAATTTATTTTCGCTTGCTTTAAATTGAAATTCTCCATAAGGAACACAAAAATATAAATCGCCAGGTTTATATGATGAACGTTCGGCTACACATTCCACCGCAGTATAGCCATATACATTCTCAAGATCACCAAAAATATTTTTTACAACTTGAAGATTAATTGTAGTATCCCTTAAAACAAATGGCTTAAAAGATGTCAACGATTCTTTATTTATCACAAAACCACTAATAAGGTCAAAATATTCATCTTCATTATAAGAATAAACGATACCTCTTCTTTTACCTTCAACAGTTACACTATTTTCCCCGCGACTATCATGATAATTAAAAGTATAATAATATGCATATTCTGCAATTCCTAACTCGTTAGTATTATAATCTTCTATTTTATTTCCCATAATTTCCCCACCTAAACTATAATTTTATTTATTAAACAATAAAACGCCTATATTCTATCACATTTTTAATAAATATACAAATTTTAATAAAATATGCTATAATTGTAATGGTGATTTGTATGATCTATTTATTATATGGGACAAAAGAATATTTAATTCAAAACGAAATTAAAAAAATTGCAAAAGATTTTGATAATATAAATATTAGCAAATTTGATTTAAATAATGATCTGATTGGAAATATAATAAATGATTGTATGACAATTTCACTTTTTAGTGAAAAAAAATTAGTAATCTGCGAGAATGCTAATATGTTTACCGGTAGTACTAGCAAAGATTCAGAAATTATTGAAGAATATGTAAATAACCCAAACCCAGATACAACATTAATATTTACCGTTAATGCCGAAAAAATAGACGAAAGAAAAAAAATAACTAAACTAATAAAGAAAAACGGTATAGTGAAAGCATTTAACGAAAATGAAAACGCTTATCAAATAGTAAAAAACGAATTAAAAGAATATCGAATTGATAATAGTCTAATAAACCTACTAACAGATAGAGTAGGAGATAATAGACAAATTCTTAAAAACGAACTAGAAAAATTAAAATTATATAAAGATAATAATACAATAACCAAAGAAGATATTTTAAATGTAACTACAAAAAAGATAGATCCAAATACATTTACATTATTAGATTGCATAGTACAAAATGACAAAAACAAAGCAATAGAAATATATTATGAATTAATAAAAATAAATGAAGAACCAATAAAAATAATTACCATGTTAGCTAACCAATTTAGAATTATGTATCAATCAAAAGAACTACTAAAAAAAGGCCTTTCGGAAAAAGATATTGCTGCTACACTAAAAATTCATCCTTATAGAGTGAAATTAGCCATTCAAAACGGAAGAAAATATAATTCTGATTTATTATTAAAATATATTTCGGATTTAGCTGATATGGACATTAACATAAAAACAGGACAAACAGATAAAAATTTAGCATTAGAACTTTTTATATTAAAAAAGTAGGGGAAACCCTACTTATTTTTTATCTTATCATAAATTTGTTTAATAGATATTTCATACTTACTAGTAGTTTTCGGAATATAATATTCACGCCCTACAAGTTCATCAGGCAAATATTGTTGTTTAACATAACTACCTTTGTAACTATGAGGATATTTATAATCCTTAGAATTAGTCTTTAAATGATTAGGAACTTTACCAACATTTCCTTTATAAACATCATTTAAAGCAGCAGCAATAGCATCATGGGCACTATTAGATTTAGGAGATAAAGTCATTTCAATAACAATTTCTCCTAAAGGAATTCTAGCTTCAGGAAGCCCAAGTCTTTCACAAGCTGCGATACAAGCATTTAATCTAGGACCAATTGAAGGATTTGCAAGACCAATATCTTCATATGCAATTACACTTAATCTTCTAAAAATAATATCTAAATCTTCAGCCACAATAAGTCTAGCTAAATAATGTAATGCCGCATTAACATCACTTCCGCGTATAGATTTCTGAAACGCACTTATAACGTCATAATAACCATCATCATTTTTATCTATATATAAATTTGGTTTATTATTTATCCTTTTAACAACATCTAAATCAACCTTAAAATCATTAGTAGAATAATATGAAACTTCAAGCAAATTATAAGCAAATCTCATATCACCACCAGCTAAAGAAGCAATATAAGATAAAGCTTCATCCGTAACTTCAATACCTTCTAAAGAATCCAAACTTTTATTAAGTCCTTCTTTAATATCATCTTCACTTAAAGGCTTCAGTTCAAATAATTGACATCTACTTCTAATTGCCGGATTAATAGAATGATATGGATTAGCAGTAGTCATACCAATTAAGGTAATAATTCCATTTTCTAAATAAGGTAGTAGTAAATCTTGTTTATCTTTATTTAATCGATGTATTTCATCCATTATTAAAATAAAATTATCATTTTCCTTAGCTTTATAAACCATTTCTTCAAAATCCTTCTTATTATTAATAACTGCATTTAAAAATCCATAAGGAAGATCAAGTTCATTAATAATCGCATAAGCTAAGGTTGTTTTTCCAGTCCCTGGAGGACCATATAAAATCATTGAAAATACTTTTTTATTATTAATTAAATTACTTAAAACCTTATTTTCACCAATCAAATGTTTCTGTCCGAGGACATCAGAAAGTTTTTCAGGTCTTACACTATGCGCTAAAGGTTTCATTTGCATCACCACTTATATTATACACCATTTCACTTGATTTTTATTGTTTTTATATCTTATTTTTGTTAAAATTATGGTAGGTGAAAGATATGAACTATCAAGAAAAAATAAATGCTTTTAAAAATTATTTATTATTAGAAAAAAAATATAGCGAAAACACTATATCCTCTTATGAAAGAGATTTGATAAAATTTAAAAAATTTTTTGAAAACAAAAAAGAACTAAAAAATATATCTAATAAAGATATCAAAGAATATATTAGGTTTTTAAGTAAAAATGAAAACCCAAATAGTGTTGCTAGAAATATAAGTTGTTTAAAAAGCTTTTATAAATTTCTATTAATCGATAAATACTTAATAAAAAACCCTTTAGATAATATAACTTCACCAAAATTAAAAAAAGTTTTACCAAAAGTATTAACCGAAACTGAAGTAGATAAACTATTAAATATAAAATTAACTGACAATTATAGTTATCGTAATAAAGCAATGATAGAAGTTATGTATAGTAGCGGTCTTCGTGTAACAGAACTCATCAACTTAAAAATAACTGATATTGATTTAAATATGGCCCTAATTAGAATCTTTGGTAAAGGATCAAAAGAAAGAGTTATTCCCTTAGGAGAATATGCTTTAAATGCTTTAAACGAATATATTACATATCATAGGGGAGGAATGATTAAAAATAAATCTACTAATTATCTATTTTTAAGTAGTAGAGGAGATAAAATGACTAGACAGGCCTTCTTTAAAATTTTAAAAAAATTAGCCAAGGAGCAAGGTATCAAAACAGAATTTTCTCCTCATACATTAAGACATTCGTTTGCTACACATCTCCTAAAGCATGGAGCTGATTTAAGAAGTATTCAGGAGTTATTAGGACATAGTGATGTTTCATCAACTCAAATATATACACATATAACAAATGAAAAATTAAAAGAAAATTATAAAGATTTTCATCCTCATGGAAAGTAGGTAAAATATGAACAAATTTATGAAAATTGCTATTAATGAAGCAAAAATAAACGAAAATAACAATTTTAAAGATGGCGGGCCATTTGGTGCTATAATTGTTAAAAATAATAAAATTATTGCCACAGCCCACAATACTGTACTAGAAAATCACGACCCAACTGCTCATGCCGAAATAAATGCTATTAGACATGCATGTAAAATATTAAAAACACACGATTTAAACGGTTGTCAAATATATACAACTTGTTTTCCATGTCCAATGTGTTTATCTGCTATCATTTGGGCAAACATAAAAGAAGTATATTACGGAAATACTAAAGAAGATGCTAATAATATCGGATTTAAAGATCAAAAAATATATGAAGCATTAAATAATATAGAAAATAACCAAGAAATTAAATTTATTCAAATTGATAGAGAACAAACCATTAAATCATTTAAAAAGTTTGAAAATAACCCAAATATATATTAAGGAGTATTAATATGACCTATAATAAAAAACAATACCCGGAACTAATAAAAGATTTATATAAAAACAAAGATGAAAAATACAAACAATTTCATTCAAAATTGCTTAAAAATAATAATATTAAACTAATAGGCATTAGAACTCCAGAATTAAAGAAATTAGCTAAAGAAATAAGTAAAAATGATTACAAAGGTTTTATTAAACAAAACACCCATAAAACATATGAAGAATGTGTTTTACACGGACTAGTATTAGGTTATATTAAAATAGAAGAGGATGAACTATTTAAACTTATAGATGAGTTTATTCCATACATAGATAATTGGGCCACGAATGATCTCACAGTTTCAAACTTAAAACAATTTAAAAAAATAAATATAGAAAAAATAGATAAATATCTTAATTCAAATAATCCATGGGAAATTAGATTTGGATTAACATTGATTTTAAGCTATTATATAAAAGAAGAAAATTTAAATAAAATATTCAGTATATGTGATTCTATTACAAATACACATTATTATGTACAAATGGCCAATGCTTGGTTGGTATCAACATGTTTTATAAAATATCCAAACGAAACATTAAAATATTTAAAAAAATGTAAATTAGATAAATTTACAAAAAATAAATCGATTAGTAAAATATGTGATTCGTATAGAGTATCACTAAATGATAAAAACGAAGTAAAAAAACTTAGAATATAAATTAAATAGTATGATATTTATCATACTTTTTTAATATTAAAATGCATAAATTTATGTAGGTGAGAACATGTCTAACATAACTGTCGCATTTATTCTAACGTTAATTGCTGGCCTTTCAACAATGTTGGGTTCTATTTTAATATTTTTAAAAGACAAAAGGGGAGTAGTATTAAAATACTCTCTTAGTTTTGCTGCTGGAGTAATGATATGTGTTTCCATAATAGATTTAATTCCTGAATCAATTGAATTATTATTTAGTGAAAATAAAAACAATACATTTTTATTGTCGTTTATTTGTATTATAATTGGAATGCTTTTATCATTTACAATAGATAAAATTATTCCAGAAAACAAAGATATAAAAAACAGCAATTTATTTAAAGTAGGAATATTTTCAATGATAGCAATAATACTACATAACATTCCTGAAGGAATAGCTACCTTTTTATCATCTGCCACAAACATTAAATTAGGAATAACGCTTACAATCGCCATAGCACTTCATAATATCCCAGAAGGTATAAGCATCTCCGTTCCTATTTTCAAGGCTTCTAAAAGCCATAAAAAAGCATTATTCTACACATTTATATCTGGTATGTCAGAACCATTAGGTGCAATACTAGCATTTATCTTTTTAGCACCTATTATTAATGATACTATTATGGGAGTATTATTATCATTAATAGCCGGTATTATGATGCACATTGGAGCAATCAAACTACTACCAACTGCATTAAACTTTAATAATAAAAAAATGATAACCTTTTTCTTTATTATTGGTATATCATTTATGTATTTTAGCCATATATTAATGAATTAGTTAATCAAATGTAAACCTTAACAATTGTAAAATAGGGGAATCTATCCATTATTTTTTGTAATATAGTTTTTACTAAATATGTGTTTATAATACACAAAAGTTAATAATAATTAACAAGTATATTTTAATTATAACTAACATCTAAATTTTATCCAATCATCAAACAACATAAAAATAATTATAAAGTATTATTTATATCATTTATATTTCACACGCCTATATAGCTTTTTCTAAATCAATGCCCCCTATTTTTTATGTATAATAAAAAGAGGGGAGTATATTAAAAACACAGACGCATTCTAAGCAAAAAAACTTTCATTAGATGGATAGTTATTCATCTCGATTAAAAATAGAAAAGGCATTATTTCCCGGAAATATATAGAAAAAACAAATATATTTAAAAAAATAAAATTTCCCGGAAATAATTTAAAATTGAATTAATTTATAATAACAAGCGATAAGAGTATTTTAATTAATATTACATATAGAGTAGTGTACATTAATAGATGAAAAAACTATCCATTTATATATAGATAGTTTTAATTTTATATTAACAAGTTAACATAATATATATTATAGGATTTTTAATTACCAACTTTTCTAGATTGAATTTCAACAATTTTAGCTAATACTTCTGCAGCGTTTGCTTCATCAATACCAGTATAACCTAACTCTTTTAACGCTTGTACTTTAGCGGAATTGATTTCTAATGTACGGCTCATTTTATCTTCTAATTTTTGTTCTATTTGTTGAACAAATCTCTTGTGAGTTGCAGCTATTTTAGATTTACTAGCGCTACCACCATGATATAAAGTTATAGCTGAGAATAAAATACTTTCAAAAATAAATTGTTCATTTTCATCATATACAAATTCATAAGGTTTAGTAAATCCTGCAGCTTTAGACATATAAGCTAAAATATATTTAAGTTCTTTAGAACTCTCCATTGTTTGTAAATAATGATATAAATATAAAATAGAATTATATCCACTTTCATCTTTATCATCACTCAAGCGTTCCTTAAGTTCATCAACAATATTGTGAAGTAATTCTTTTTGTTTAGGTTCTAATCCATTAAAAATAACATTTGTGTCTGTAACATCACTTTTATTATTATTTTCAAACAAACTAGTTACACGAGTTTCAACATCCATGATGTAATCAGTATCAACTTTAATATCATTAATATCTTCAGCTGATTTAACACCTAAGATATTTAATAAAATAACTTTTTTATCTTTTGGCCATTTATTAATATCATCTAATTCTAAATAATTATATATCATTTGTCTAGATACCCCTAGACATTTTGCCAATTTAACCTTTGAAATTCCTAGTTCTTTTAATATTTCGTTCAATCTTTCCATGATTCAACCTCCCTATTATTAATTTTATCACATCCATTAAAAATGTCAAGTAAAATGTAAAGAAAAAGTATATGTTTGATATATACTTTGACTAGAATATTTTATAAATAATTTATTCATATTTAGAAATAATAGCATCAGCAATACGAGCACTTGCTTTACCATCACCATATGGATTAGAAGCATGACTCATTTCATTATAAACTTTTTTATCATTTAATAATTTTTTAGTTTCTTGATAAATAGTTTCCTCGTCGGTACCAACTAATTTTAAAGTACCAGCATCAATTCCTTCAGGTCTTTCAGTAGTATCTCTAAGAACTAACACAGGTTTCCCAAGTGATGGCGCTTCTTCTTGAACACCACCAGAATCTGTTAAAATAATATAACTTTTATTTATAAAATTATGGAAATCAATTACTTCAAGTGGTTCAATCAAACGAACTCTATCAGTATCTCCAAACACCTCATTAGCAACTTCCCTAACTTTAGGATTCATATGAATTGGATAAACTACTTTAATATCATCATGTTCATTAACAACCCTTTTTATTGCTCTAAAAATATTTCTCATAGGATCACCTAAGTTTTCTCTACGATGAGCAGTTAATAATATCATTCTGCTATCAGAAGCCCATTTTAAAACCTCATGTTCATAATTATCTTTAACAGTTGTTGCCATGGCATCAATAGCGGTATTTCCAGTAACATATATTTTTTCTTCAGGAATTTGTTCTTCTAATAAATTACCCTTGCTAACCTCTGTTGGGGCAAAAAACATATCGGTCATTCTATCAACCATTTGTCTGTTCATTTCTTCAGGGAATGGTGAGTATTTATTCCAAGTACGAAGACCTGCCTCAACATGTCCAATATCAACTTGATTATAAAAAGCCGCAAGAGCACCAGCAAATGTAGTAGTTGTATCTCCATGTACTAAAACAATTTGTGGTTTTTCTTTTTTAATAACATCTTCCAAGCTAAGTAATGCTCTGGTTGTTATTTCAGCCAAAGTTTGGCCCTGTTTCATTATATTCAAATCATAGTCTGGAACAATATCAAACACTTCCAACACTTGATCAAGCATTTCACGATGTTGTGCAGTTACGCATACAACACATTCAATTTGCTCTCTTTTTTTAAGTTCTTTCACCAAAGGAGCCATTTTTATAGCTTCGGGTCTAGTACCGAATACAGTCATAACTTTAATCATTTTTATTCCTCCTATTTAAAGCTTTAAACATAAATTTAACATTACTGTCATAAAATCTTTTAATTCTTTTTGGTTCGCAAGCTATACGATAAAGCCATTCTAAATTTAATTTAATAAATATTTTAGGGGCTCTTTTTTTATGACCACTCATCACATCAAATGATCCCCCTACGCCTACAAAAATACCTTTATCAAATCTATCCAAATGTTTATATATTAATTTTTCCTGGGCAGGAATTCCTAAAGCAACCAGCACAATATCAGGCTTCACACTTACAATTTCATCAAACACCTTATCTTTATCTTCTTTATATCCATTACTACTACCAGCAATTGTTAAATTTGGATATTTTTCTACAATAGTTTTAATTAAATCATCAATAACTTCTTGTTTAGACCCAAATAAATAAATAGATTTTTTTTGTTTATTTCCTTCTTCTAACAATTGATTGGCAATATCTATACCAGCAATTCTTTCTTTTATATTATAACCAAGCATATTAGCTGTTTTTACAATAGCAATTCCATCTGGAACTAAAATTGTATCTTCATCTAATAGCAAAGTATTAATTTCATTATCATCTTTTGATTTCATGAAAGTTTCAGGATTAGCTGTAACAATAAACTGTTTTTTATTATTTTTTAACCATTTTGACATCTCTTCATTAAAATCATCATTACCGTTTTTATATAATTTACTAAATAACTTCTTCATAGCTACCCTCCAATTATAATTATAACATGATACATGGTAGTTTCGCAACCTTAAACATAAGGCAAAACCATAAACTATTTACAAATTTCTTTAATAATTCCGCCACCTAAACATTCATCATTATCGTAAAATACACAAGCTTGTCCTGGAGTCACTGATTTTACACCTTGAGGATACTTTACAAGTAAGTTTCCATTTTCCATTTTAGAGATAAATACTTTATTATCATCTTGTCTATATCTAAATTTGGCTGTACATTCATTAGGCAATTCACCTAATAAATTAACATCTTCAACAATACACTCATAGCTGATTAAATAACTGTTTTCGTTTCCTTCAGTTACATATAAAATATTTTTACCTAAATCCTTTTTACAAACAAACAATCTATCTTGAGTTCCTCCAACATCAAGGCCTTTTCTTTGCCCAATAGTATAATACATTAATCCTTTATGTTCTCCCAAAACTTTACCAGTTTCAATATTAACAATTTCCCCTGGAACAGAATCAATATTTTCTTTTATATATTCTCTAAAACCACCTTTACCAATAAAACATACATCAGTTGATTCTTTTTTACTTGCAACTGGCAAATTGTATTTTAAAGCAAGTTTTCTAACTTCATCTTTAGTTAAATTCGCAAGTGGAAATAAAACTTTATTTAACTGTTCTTTTGTTAAATTATATATAAAATAACTTTGATCCTTATTTTTGTCATTTGCCTTATACAATTTACCATCTTTAATTAAAGCATAATGACCTGTTGCAATATAATCAGCATTATAATTTAAAAGTTCATCATACATAAGTCCGAATTTAATATATTTATTACATAAAACACAAGGATTAGGAGTAAGTCCATTTTTATAATCATTTATAAACCTATCTTTGATTATTTGTTTAAATTTATCCCTTAAATCAAGTAAATGAAATTCTATTCCGAGATAATCACAGACTTTTTTAGCATCTTCATACTCAAAATCATCATTAAGAAGCATAGTAAGGCCAATTACTTCATAACCTTGATCTTTTAATAAAGCAGCTGTAACCGCACTATCTACTCCCCCGCTCATTCCTACAATAACCTTCTTCATCTAAACCACCTATACATATTATACAAAAAAAATGATAGAAAATCTATCATTTTAAAACACCTGTAATAAAACCTAATAGTTTAGGAACAATGTACACTTCATATAAACTAGTTATAATAAGTAAAATTAAAGACACACCTAACACTATCATATATCTATGCATTATACACTTTAAATCAAGCGGTTTTTTAGAAGTAATACATTTGATTAATTTGTAGGATATTATAAGCGCATAAGCCGTTAAAAGTATAAATATCAAGATATTAATAATATGATGCGGGAAAGCATAAACTAATGCCAAAATTATACCTTTAAATCCGAAACTAGCAATTATGCTACTTATCGAAAACCCTAATATAAAAGCTTTCATAAACAACATAAATATAACAACAAAAAAACCAATAATAGATATACCTAAAACCCACATAATAAGTGCAAATCCAACTGTAAAGACTAAAGTATTAATAATAGAAGTATCATAATTCAATTTGTCGTCTTTAGCATTGTCAAAAAAATTACTTAAATAATCTAAAACCATTTTTTTATCATTAGAATCAATGATTGTAGAAAAAATTGATCCAGCTACTATTCCCACAATTACTATAACCAATAGAAAAACAAATAAATTTTTATTGATGTGAATATTTCTTTTTAACTTGTCCATATATTTTTTCATAATCTATCTCCTTGATAAATTATATTATTTTAAAATAAAAATATTCCAAAAATTAAAAAAACATAGTATAATTAAAACAGAGGTGTTTATTATGAGCAAGAATAAAAATAAGGAAAAACAAAAGAAAAATAAAAAACCAATTAATTGGACTAAATTATTTACCAGAATAATAGTTTGGTTTATGCTTCTAGTTATGGTAGCATTCTTTATAACTACAATTGTTTGGGGATTAAATTAAAAATACACTAAAATTAATTAGTGTATTTTTAATTTGGGTAATTAGTAATTCCAAATACCACTATATTAACAAATTCAGGAACATTAACAATTAGCATGCCTATACATAATAAAATTAAAACACTTTTTTTTATTAAGTCGTTTTTAACCACAAAATCTATAAATAAATAAATTAAAATTACAAATGCCCAACCGAAATATAAATTATATAAGTTAAGTCCATTCTCAGTGCATCCCCAACCAACAATGCATAAAACAATAAATGAGAAAACTATCCAAAGTAAAGAAATTATTGCCATCTTGTTTTTACGATTTAAAAACGCACTTATTAAACATATCAATAAAATCAAAATACCAGTTTTACTAAAATGATAAACACTTTCAATATAATATGATAAATGGGGTGTCCCCTCAGCAATAGTAGGCATTGTATCTGCAGGAATAGCAAAAAAAATGCCTTTTACAAAAGTTAAATATTGCATAAGTCTCTCAGAAAAACTTAAGCCTTCGCCAGCAAAAGAATTTAATTGTAACATAATAGAATCAACAAATAAAAATACTACAGGTAATTGTCCAAAAATAATGATTATAGCTACAAACACAAGAAAACAAATAAACGCATTAATAAACCAATCTTTTAAATTTTTTGTTTTAGATAAAAATGGAAATAAAATTCCTGAAGTAATAACCGTTCCAACTGCCCCTAAATATGTATAATTAATTTTCCATTTAGAATAGAAAAAAGAATATATGACTAAAACAATATAAAAGAGAGTAATAATATATTGTTCCAAAATAAACGCAAATGAAATAATTCCAAATGTTGATAAGAAAAACAAAAAGAATAAAATTTTGTTTTTATCATTAACACCGATTAATCGCACCAGCATAATTAAAGTTACAGCCATAATAACAAGTTGGATGCTAGTACAAAAAACAGCATAACAATTCGGAATAAAGAAAAATACCTGACTTAAAATTTTGGCTAAAACACCAAAAGGAAATGCAAACAATCCAAATAAAGGTTGTTTTGCAGGGTCATTCAAAGGCGAATTTAAATTAAAATATGTATCATAAAAATATGTAGCTGAACTATCAGAGGTATAAATAATATCCCAATTTATACCCTCTACATAATAAAATGCAGAAGTAAAAAAATAAATTATAAATGTTAATACAAAAGAAACAATAGAAAAAATTATTAAAAACTTCTTTTCAATACTTGTTAGGCTTTTAAAAAAGTTCAATATAATTGGTACAAATTTTTTCAGTACTAAATAAATAAAAGTGGTAGTAGCAATTGTGGCAAAAAATGAAATAATTTGTAAACTAAATAAAGAAAAACTATAATACTCACCAATAAACGGCTTGGTTAAATGATAATTATAGTAAAAACTCATTATATAGCTTGAAAGTAAAAAAGAAATTCCACAACAAAGTAAATCAATTTTCTTTATTTTTTTTAATATAAATTTCACAATAATGAGCGAAACAATGCAGGAAGCTGCAAATGAAACAATCATTATCCGTTTTTCACAAGTGCGAAGTAAAAATAAAGTTAAAGCTGGAATTGAAATAAATAATATACATTTAAATATAAATTCTAATCTATTAGATAAAGTTAAATACCTACTCATATGTTCCCTCCTAAGTTAAAATCACTACCATTATTAAAATATAGACTAAAATTGATAAAATGATGTATTTATTATGAAACACCACATCAACTGGATCACCAAATGAATTTTTTTCAACAGCCAAGCTATATTGAAATAAAATAATCATTACAAGCGGAACAGTCCAAATTAATAAATCATTGTTAATTCTAGAAATAATAGTTGGATCAACTGTCCACATTGAATAAAAAACAACAGTTAATGTCAAACAAACATACATACTTTTATCTAAAAATTCTTTATTATAAAATTTTAATACTTCCCTAGTATTTTTATTACTTTTAATAATTTCATTTCGACGTTTACCGAACCCCATATAAAACGCTCCTGACATAACCGTTAAATATAACCAATTTGAAATAGAAACATCAATTAAATAAGCACCAAAAAATAATCTAATTAAAAAGCCTAATACAAGAACAACTACATCAACTAAAACTATATTTTTTAAAAATTTTGAATATAATAAATTTAAAATAATATATAAAATAACAAATAAGAAAGCTATAGAGTTAACACTTAATTTTAATAAAAGAAGAGCCATAAGAAAAACTAATATTACAAGTATAAACATTACAATATAGGCATTTTTAATACTAATTTTTTTAGAAGCTAAAGGTCTATTTTTTTTCACGCTGTGAAGTCTATCTTTTTCAACATCATTAATATCATTAAATACATATATGATAGAACTGGCAAACGAAAATAAAATAAACCCAACAATACAAATAGTGACTTTAGACAAATCACTATAAAAACCACCAAAAAAAAGAGGAACAAAAATCAATAGATTTTTAATATAATGTTTTACTCTTATTAATTTTAAATAATTTTTTAATTTTTCAAACATTATTACCACTCCTTTATTATTAAAATATTACTTATATAGTATACATCTTTTTGAAATGAAATTCAATATATCTTGGTCCGTATCAATGTTATAATGAAGGCCATCTGGTGCATTAAACTTTATCTCATGATAAGAATCACATTCAACCAAATTTTCAATTTTTGATTCACTTAAAGCAATTCCCATTTTATGATTAAATTCGATTATTTTTTTATTACTTCTTTTATTTGAAGGAAAATAATCAGTTATAATATTATCTACAACTGGATTAACAGAAAGAAAATAAAAATTAATATTAGGATATTGTAATGAAAGTTCTTTATATAAATTAAAATATTCATACACTCTTTTTTCAATATTAATATCCTCTTGAAAGTCATTAACTCCCATATTTATCACGACATGATAATTATAATCACCGTCAACATTATCTAATTCTTTTTTTAATTTAGGTAACGCTGTATCTTCAAACCAATGTATTGTAGCACCGCTTTTAGCAATAAAACTAAAATTAATTGGAATTTTTAATTTTTCTCTATCCCTTTCAATATATTCCATTCTAGAATCACCTACAATAATAACTTTATTATAGATAATATCATCGACTGATTTAATTTCAAATTTTTCTCCAGTATTTATTTGCTTCAAGGCTGCATATTCACAATAACAACCTTCATACTTGATTTTATTAAAAGACAAAATACAAGTTATTACCATAAAAAATATAAATATAATAGAAGTAAATAAAATAATAATTTTAGAAGTTACATTATTAAATTTTATGCTAGATTTTTTTCTGTTTTTTATAATCATGCATAATAAAATGCACAACAAAATTATAAAATAACAAAAAAGATTTATTTTATCATTTTGCGCTGAAAAAAATAAAAAATCATTACTGCAAACTTCTAAAATCATACAACGTATCACCGATTATATATATTATCACATATTTTATTTTTTTCCAATAGTGTCTAATGATATTTTTTATAAATAATTTTTGAAATACCTTTATTAAATAATTTTAAATACAATCCCCTTTTTAAATTTGATAAATACTTATTTTTCTTATAATTAGGAAAATATTTGTGAACATTATCAAGAGCTAAATTTACTGCCTTATTATATTCAATTTTATCAAATGCTGCAGCATTTTTTATAAAAGTAGCCAATAAATATCTGACATAACAATACTCTAATTCATCATAATATTCATCAAAAACATTATTTTTCTTATAAAATTCAATAATACCATTCCAATTATCAACACAATTATATAAACGTTCATCAAAAACATTACTAATTGAACCAGTTCTTTGAACATAATTTATTAAAGGCTCTTTAATCACACCAATACTAGTAATATAAGGAAATAATCTATATAAAAATTCAACATCCTCATACCAAATATTTTTTTTAAATCTAATTCCATCATCAAATAAAGATTTTTTATATAACTTATTCCATGCAACAGGATAAATATCAATCATTTGTTTTTTGATATCATTTTTTGTAAATAAGTCATTACGAACTAAAGAAGAAATATATTTCGTTTTACCTTCTTCTATTGAATTAATATCACATGCCACAACATCAAAATTCCCTTCAATAGCTTTATTATACATTTTTTCAAACATCGTTGGTTCTACATAATCGTCACTATCAACAAAGCCAATATATTCTCCTGTAGCATAATTAAGTCCATAATTGCGAGCATCACTAAGGCCACCATTCTCTTTAATATATCCCTTCACTAATTTAGGATATTTTTTTCCAAAAGAGTCAATTATTTTTTGACTATTATCAGGGGACCCATCATTAACTACAATAATTTCAATATCATCTAATGTTTGACTCACAAGACTATTTAAACATTTTTCTAAATATTTTTCCACGTTATATACGGGAACAATCACACTAACTTTTGGCATTTTCTTCCTCCACTTGCTCAAAAACTTTTTCCCATTGATCTGCAATTCTATCAATTTCAAATTTTGATGAAAATTCTTTAGCGTTACATGACATTTCTAATAATTTATCTTCATTTGAAAGTAAATATTCTAGTTTTTCTTTAAATTCTGAAACATTATCGTTTTCAATAACATAACCATTATAATCATTTATAATCTGTTCATGAGCAGATTCCCCAAAATTAAAAGCAATAACAGGTAAACCACACGAAAAACTTTCAATAATACTCAAAGAAAAGCCTTCAAAAACAGAAGTATTTAAAGTAAGAGATGCATTCATCAAAACTTTTTCGGCATTATCAGTCAATCCTTTATAAATAATTTGATTGCTATGTTTTAAAATTTGTTCCGAATTTCTATTAAAAGAACCTACTCCATAAATTTCAAATACCCAATCTTTAAATTTTGGATTTTTAAAAACCTCATTTACAATATCAATCATTAAATCAATTCTTTTTTCAGCATGTATCCTTGTAACAACTACAATTTTTTTATTTTTTACTACATCAGCTTTTAAATTAGTCAAAAATTTATTTGGATTATATATATATTTATTTTTTTTAAACCCAAAATCAATGGCTCTATTCATAGTTGATTCACAAAGCCAGCATAGACTATTAATTTTATCATTTAATCTTTTTAAAGTTCTTACATTATTTTTGTCATCAAGTAAATAATTAAAACTAGAATGTTGAACAAAAATTGTTCTATTTAAATATTGATCAGGAATACCTTTTAAAGTTTGATAATGAGTTGCAATAATATAATCTGGATTGTATTCACTAATCATTTTTTTCATTACAACATAATCGTCATTAAGTTTTTTATAATCAGCAAAATATTTATTTAAAGTTTTAAAAAAACCTCTACGCCCTACTTTATTTAATACATCTCTTCTATGAGTAATTTCCCATATATCAGTTGTATTAATTGTAGTAATTTTTAAAGGAGTATCTTTAATTTCTAAACCTGGATGATTATTTCTAATCCCAAGAATTGCAACATCATATCCTCTATTTAAAAATTCCTCACCTAAAGATTTATCAACATACCAAATCCCACCAAGAAAATTACCTTTAATCTGTAAAAATAATATTTTTTTCATACAATACCTCACTATTTATTTGTAATTTTTTTTAGTAACTTTAAAATTGTATAGTGTTTCTTATAAGCCAATTTACAAACCAGTTGTAATTTTCGGCTTGATTTTTTATAATAAACATTATCCATCCAATCAGGAAATTGATCATGCATTATTTTATTAATTTTATTTAAGTATTTATTAGCATCATTATAATTTAAAAACCTAAGTGTCGCACTTCTTAATAAATGTGTTATATAAAGATATTCCAATTCATCAGGATAATTTTTTAACTTTTCTCTGTTAGCTTCCAACACATAAAAAATATCTAAAAATTTATCATTAAATTTTTGCTGTTTCATAATCGAACCATCGCGTTGTAAATAATAGTATAATCCTTCTTCAATAAAACTAATTTTATTACATTCATTTACTAATCCAGGTGTTAATTCTAAATCCTCATATAAAATACCCTTTTTAAATTTGTTATTATTAAACAAAGTTTTTTTATATAAACGAATACAACCCGTAGATGGTGAAAGTAAATAATTTTTTTTCTCATTATTACTAAAATGTAAATTTGATTTAATATTTTCTATTTTACCATCAGAATAAACATTTATAGTATCACACACAACAATATCTGATTCTTCCTCTTTAGCCTTTTTATACATTTTTTCAAGAAAATATGTATCTACATAGTCATCACTATCTACCAAAGCGATATATTCCCCATTCGCCCTTTCTATACCATAATTACGAGCATCACTAAGGCCACCATTTTCCTTAATATACCCTTTTACTAATTTAGGATATTTTTTTTCAAAAGAATCAATAATTTTTTGGCTATTATCAGGAGAACCATCATTAACTACAATAATTTCAATATCATCTAATGTTTGAGTTACAAGACTATTTAAACATTTTTCTAAATAATTCTCTACATTGTATACAGGAACAATAACACTAACTTTTTTCATAAAGCACCTCAAAACTAATTATTATCAATTTTCATTTTTTAATCACACCTCACATACCAAACAACTATTTGTTTTCATCAACATTAAAAACAATGTTTTCAGGGGCATGATTAACCCTTTTTTCTTTTGGAGGTAATACCATATAATCACCATATAAATGTTTTAAATAATGATCTGGATTCTTATAAGTCTCATATTCCTTACCCTCAAATTCCACTTTCGTAGTTGGAATCATTTCAGCATATTCATGAATATCTTTACGATAATCATATCCACCACATAATGCGCATAAATATTTACCATTTTTTTTATTTGCACTTTTCATTAAATTTATCTGTATTTTCTTTAATTTTTTATAAGAAAAAATAGATAAAACATGGCATAAAATTGGATGCCTAGTTTCTTTATAACTTTGGTAAATTCCTTTTTTTACAAAAATAGTCTCCCAAATACTTTTGATTAAAATAGCTTTAACCTTTAATAATTTACTATTTGGATTATCAATACGTTCTAATGGAAAAATATCAACAAAAATACCTTTATTGCAATCTAAATGAGCAATTTCTTTTTCATCAAATATGGTACCATTTTTTCTGACTTTTAAAAAAGGAAAATAACATTCATCTGTTTCATAACATTGTAACCAATATTTATCACCAAGTTCTTTCTGAGCTATCAAAATAAATTTATCATAATCTTCTCTAAGCATAGTTAAATCTATATCATCATCCCACGGTATAAAACCTTTATGCCTAATAGCACCTAGCAATGTTCCTCCACTAAGTTGATAGGAAATATTGTTGTTCTTACAAATAACATCAATTGCATCTAAGATTTCTTGTTGAACATGATGTAATTTTTCTATTTTATCATTATCTATTTCTGTGTAATTTTTCATAAAATCATTTCCTTTCAGAATCCATTTTAAAATAATCAATTGTTCTTTTAAAACCAGTTAATATATCAAATTTAGAAGACCAACCTAAACTACATAATTTTTTATTACTTAATACACCGTATGCTAAATTCGAACATCCTGTATTACTATTTTCTGGAATATTAAATTCTAAATCTAAATCTTTTTCACTTGCCTCAATTATAGTCAAAGCAAGATCTTTAATTGAGACAATGCAGTCTTCATCAGCAATATTATAAACAATGTCATCAGAATTAAGCAATACATAAAACATTCCGGAAATCACATCAGCAATATAAATATAAGACCTTATCGCACTTCCATCACTGGTTAAGCATATATTCTCATTGTTCATTATATTATTTAAAAAACATGCTTGAACTCTGCCATCATTCAAAGTCATACCTGGCCCATAAACATATGCAGGTCTAACAATTTTAACATCAAGTCCTTTTTCAGCTTTATATGCCGCACAAAACGTTTCTGCTGCCCTTTTCCCTTCAGAATAACAAGATCTAGGATTAACAGGATCTAAAGTTCCATATTCATTTTCTAAAAATACACATTTTTCTCTAAGTGGCTCTCCATAGGCCTCTCTAGAAGACACAAACATATATGAAGCATTATTTTTTAAAGCTAAATTTAATGTATTGTAAGTACCAATAGTATTAGCTTTAATAACACTTATTGGATAATCTTTCATAAGCAAAGGTGATGCAGGACTAGCAGCATGAATAATATAATCAATATGAGAACCAATATCAATTGGATCACAAACATCTTGACCAATAATAGAAACCTTTTCGTTTTCAATAATATCTTTAGGAAGCTTTTTCGGATTTCTAACTAAAGCAAAAACCGAAATATTTAATTTTTTTATTTCGTTTAGCATCAATAAAGTCCTAACCAAATAAGAACCTATCATTCCGCTTGCACCAGTAATTAAAACAGTTTTATTTTCGAGTTTATCCCAATTTATATTTTCAGCTATAATGTTTTTTAAATCTTCAACTATTATTTTATTCATATTATTTACCATCTCCAGAATTTACAAATTTTTCATATCCTAAATATGCATCTTTAGGAATTTCTTTGTTTTTATTTTCTATAATAGTTTTAACAATTAAATAATCTTTTTTTGTTGTAACCTTTAAATTATCATCATTCCCCATAACAATATGAAGATTATTTTTCAAAACTCGCATAAGAGTACATGAATCAATAATTCCATCATAATTAGGATTTACTTTTCGTATTGTTTCATGCGCGTTAAAAATATCTTCTAAAATAAAGCTTTGTGGCGCTTGTGCTGTCAAGGAATTACTTCGATCTATAATATTATCAACAGCAATTTCATTTTTTATAGTAATAATAGTCTCAGTACATTTTTTGCAAGTAATAGCACTTCCATATTCTTTAACTGCATTTATGTTTTCAGTTATAACATCAGAATCAATTATTGGCCTAACACCATCATGAATTAAAACTGTTGAATTCATAGGAAATTGTTTTTTTATTTGACACAAACCATTATAAATTGAATCCTGACCAGTTTTTCCACCAGGCACAATTGATACTACTTTATCAAGATTATATTGCTTAACCAATTTAGTAACATATTCTATATATTCTTCCAGTACAACTAAGCAAATTGCATCAATTTTATTATGTTTTTGAAAATTTAAAATAGTTTCAACTAAAATTGGGACTCCATTAATTTCTAAAAATTGTTTTGGTATAGCAACTCCCATGCGAGAACCACATCCACCAGCAAATATAAGTACAACATTCATAAAACATTCTCCATTCTAGATATCATTTATATATTTTCTTAAAATCAAGTTTTAAAATTTTAGCAAAAGGTTTTTCAAATATTTTAAGTGATAATATAAATGATACAATAATTGCCAAGATTACTAATAAAACCGGCAACCAAGCACTAACAACATCAACTAAAAATCTTCCAATAAAACTATTACCAATAATTATAGCTATAAAATAATGTAAAACATAAACTTGTAATGTCCTTGATCCAAATTTAGTAAAAAAGACTTCACGTTTTGGAATTAATGACATAATCGCGATTGATAGAAATATACAAAATATCAACCAAATTAATCTAAATAGTGCTCCTGTCATTAATATATCAACAGGAAAATCAATATTTATATAAGGATTTCTTCCTGTGAATAAAGGCCTTAAAAAGTATATCTCATTTGCAAAGTACAAGCATAATATAACACACAAAACTACAAATAGTCCTGAAATAAACATATTTTTTTTGTTATGTAGTTTATTAATTAATTTTTCCATATTTTCTTTAGTAGCATAATACCCTAACAAGAAAAATGGGAAAAATACAATCACACGAGATAAACAAAATAAATCCCCAATAGAATTATCGTAGCCACTAAATAAACACATAATTACAGAAAAAACAAATAAGTATAAAGGTTTAACATTTTTTAACAATCCTACAATTCCAATCCAAACCGCACAAGCAAGTAAATACCATGGCGTTTCCATTTCTGAAAATAAATAAAATTCACTAGGTTGATTTAATCCATATTTAAACACCAAGAATAAAATTATCTTATATCCAAAGTATAAAATCAAATAACTTAAAATTTTATTCAATCGTTTATCATTAGGAGCATCAATAATTTTTTTAGCAAAAAAGCCAGTTACAAATATAAATAAAGGCATATGAAAAGAATATATAAAAATAAATAGACCCTTTAATACATCATAATTTAAGAAAAATTGTATAAAATGTCCTACAACAACAAGCGTAATTAAAATAAACTTTAAATTATCATAAAAATAAATTCTAGGCGTTTTACTATTAACCATATATTACCTCTCCTAGCCATTTTCCTCAACTATAATTATACACGAAAAATCATTAATAATAAATACAAAACAAAAAGAAACACTAAAAAGTGTTTAAAAAATATAAATTATTTTTGTTGATTATTTTTAGAGATTATTTTCATATCATCATCAGTAACCATTTTTAAAAGCAACAATAAATTTAACACAACATATGTCATTGGAAATACCACTCCAAATACGTGCCCAGTTAAATAAGGAACACAAACGCTAATAACATTGCCAGTAAATACCACTAACACATCTGCTTTAAAATATTTATTTCTATATCTAACAATTCTATATCCGCAATACAAAACACCAAATATAATTGGCCCAAGTAATACAATCAAACCTACAATTCCAAAATGGTAAATTTGAATAGAATAATCTCTCTCGTTGGTAAGTAAATCATTATATCCAATACCTACCCACTTATCAAATTTATTATCGTTTCTCGCTAAAATTCTTTCATATATATCTGTTTTTAAATCACGATAATTACAGTTAAGTCTTAAATCTCTAGTAATCAGATATTCCCAGAATTCAACGTCATTTTTAACTGGATATATATCAAGTAAAGGTTTGTCAATAAAAAAGTACCAATAATGAGTTTCCATATATTTAGCGAAATCTTTATTTGAATGTTTTTTAATATCGATTGTTTCTTTGACAGGTCTTTCCTTAAAAACAGATTTATATTTTCCATATTGATTTGCATAAAAAGGAGAAATTATAAATAATATAATGCAAATTGACATAAAAATTATAAATTTTAAAATAACCTTTTTTAAGTTGATATCCAATTTCTTTATTAATTTAAAAAATAGAATTATCAAGAATGTAACAACTAAAGAAATTAGCATTCCCCAACTAGCAACTCTTGTTCCAAGCATGTTCATAGTAATTATAAGCATTACTAATAAAATGCAATTAAATACTTTTTCTTTTTTATTTTCTTTATCACAAACAAAGGCTAAATAAATTATTAGTGGTGAAAGAGAAAATAAAATTGCACTAAGTTCATTCGCCGAATGAAACCAACCTTTAGATGTGTATAAATCAAAATTATCTTTACCAGTAAAAAATAACCAATGAAAAATATTACCATCAATATAAGTGAATTTTCCATGTTCAGCATATGATGCTAATGAAATACAAAATACATTTGTAACAATTACTATAAAACAAATAATAAATACGCTTAATTTTATAGCTGTTATTATTGTTTTTTTACTAATATTCAGTCTATAAAGGGTATATAATAAAACGATTGGCAAAACAAAACATCTAAATATAAAATATGTTTCTTTAATAAATCCATAAGCATTTCTATTAAAAATACCATCATCAAATAGTTGCATATTAAAACAATGTAACATCACATAAATAACAAAGATTAAAATATATATTATAGAAATAATTAAATCTTTTTTAATTATTTTTTTACATTTATTCTGATGTCTATTTATAAACAATAATCGAATGTAATAAAAAATTATACCAAAAATAAAAACAAAATTAATTAATACATTCATAGACAATCCAAGCAATTCAAAAGGATGTTTCACATAATTAGTATATATATCCAAAAATGGTTGAATTAATATAAAAATCAAAAATACATGTTCAATTTTAATTTGTTTAATTTTGCTTATTATTTTATCTTTCATTTTTTTAACACCTTCTTTTCAATTTAAAAAAATTTATTAAGTTATATTTTTATAAAACTAATATAACAGCAAATATAATTTGTCGTTATCAAAAACTAATTGTTTCTTATCAAATTCATCATAATTTTTGCCTTTAAAATATTTTTCATAATCTTTTGTAGACATTTTCTTGAATATATATTTATTTTCAGTATAAACTGGAAATGCACAATTCATAGCCCAATCAACAGCTAAAAGTCTAATGTTAGCACCATTATGAGCGACAAAATTCTCATAGTAATAAGCTACACTAAGATCTTTTGCTATGTATATTTCTTTTACTTTGTTATGACTTTTATTTTCATATTGTTTTATTTCCTGATTAATAGTTTCTATATATTTTATATCTTCTTTATATCTTTTAATATTAATACTTGTATTTTGATTGATAGAATAAGAAAAAAATATTAAAACAATAAACGCCAGTGTCAATATAACGTAATCAAACTTAACATCAAAATATATTAAAAACAATAATAATATACTAGGAAAGCACCCTAAAGTTAATGCCATTCTTGCTGCAGTATAATTAACATCTCCCATAAATAAATTTGGTATAAAAGGCATCATGATATTTGCAAGTATTAAAATAATTAAAAAATATGTATTTCTTTTTTTGCTTTCATTTTTTAATATTTTATAAATAATTAAAACAAAAATAATTAATGTTATTAAATAATAAATTTTTACATTAATAAATCCAAACAAATATTTAAATGAAGTAGGCATTAAATCACCAATCACAACTGAAACGCTATTAAAAATATTCAATTCAATTGTTTTTGATAATGATCTATGCAATATAGAAGATATAATCTTAATCACACAATAATTAGAAATAAAGCTAATTCCATACATTAATATACCTATTCCTATTTTTTTCATACTTTCAAATATTGTTATTTCTTTATTAGTAAACATAAGCAATATTAGGAGTGGAAAAAAATAAACTGCAACACCTTGATAACATAAAACTGCCAAAATCATTAATATTAAACTTAAAAAATAATTAGCAATTCCTCCTTGTTTTTTCAAAAGTCTGCAAACACTTAAAGTCATTAACAAAATACCTAATGAAATAATAAAACTTTCATCTAAAATTAAAACTTCCGTAAATAGTGGATTATAAAACAATGTTAATAAAGCAATAAGCAAAACTAATTTCTTATATTTTTCTTTTAAATCAAGAATGTTCTGAAATACAGTATATAGTTTTACAATTGTAAATGCTAAAAAAATATTAGTAAAAATTGCAGAAATAAAATTAAGTGAATCAAAAGGAAAATGAATAAGATTGAATATATAAAATGCTAACGCACTAAATACCCTACCATTTTGCAAAAACAAAAGCGCTGTATTAAAAAAACCACCGTGCATAGTACAATAACCATCTAATGTACGGGCATTAGCAAAAGATGGAAAAGTGATTATAATTCCCAAACCTAATATTACAAAAAATAAAATTAAATACTGTTTTTTCATATTTTGCCTACTCTCTTTTATTTTTTTATTGATTGGCATATTTTTATAATATCATATTTTTTAAAGTAAAACAATTTCATTAATAGTTTTTCTTTAAAAGTATTATTTTTTAGATACTTATTTTTATTCCATTTAGGAAATTTACTTTTAACAAACAAAGAAATTTTATCAATTTGATCATATTTTTGATATTGATAAAAATTCAAAGATCCAAGTAAAAGGAAATGGTAAACAATTAAATATTCCAATTCTTCATCAACGCCGCAGCTATTTAAATTATCATATAAATAATCTACTGCTACAAAAATATCTTCAAATTTTTCTTTATATTCAGTTGTTCTCATAGTAGAGACATCACTATGCACATAGTGCAAAAAAGCCTCATTTAAATAATAAATTTTTGGAAAAAATTTTACAAGAGTCGGTATAGATGCGAAATCTTCATAAATTATTCCTTCAGGAAAAGTAAAATGATTATTTGTTAAAAATTCATGTTTATAAATTTTCATCCATGGTGCAACTCCAGAAAACATATATTCTTTTATTGATATTTCACCCGATTTTTTATTTGGTAAAATTTTGTTATAAGTATCAATACCATCTTTATTAATAAAATAATCAGCACATACAATATCATAATTATTCTCTTTTGCAGCATTATACATTTTTTCACACATATCTAATTCAGGATAATCATCACTATCAACAAAGAATATATACTCTCCACAGGCTTTGTTCAAACCAAAATTTCTTGCACTGGCTTGCCCGCCATTTTTTTTATTATATAATTTTATATTAGGATTTTTTACCATTTTCTGTTTAATTATTTCTTCACTACCATCAGTAGAACCATCATTAACAACAATTATCTCAATATCTTTTAGCGTTTGATTGCACAATGCATCTAAGCATTTATCAAGATACTTTTCAGAATTATATACTGGCACAATAATACTAACTTTTTTCATCTTTTTTCTCCTTCAATATAAGCATAAATTTTATCGACAATATTCTTATCTACTTTAGAATTAAATTTTCTTGCAAAAAACCTATTACTATTTATAATTTTGTTATAATCAGATTCTTTAAAAATATAAGGATTTCCTCTTTCCCAATCAATGAAACGTTTACTACCATTATAATCATTATCAATTTTAGAATAAACTTTTTCGTAAAATTTTGAATTATATACTAAAGTTTGTATAAATAATTCATCTGCACAATAACTATTTTTAAAATATTTTTTAATAAATGCTTTGTTTTGTAAAATATAACCAACAAGTTCATCAGTGATGCTTACCCAATTAGAACCCTTCCTAATTTCAAAGGGAACTTTCCTTTTTATATTCTTACTTTTCTGAAAATTTATTATTCTAGAATGTAGCGAACAGGAAATTTTATGAATAATTCTATTTTTACTTCTAAAATTATTCGTAAAAAAATGATAATAATTTATCCTTTCCTCAGCGCTTTCCATTACTTTGTTATGATTATCAAAAGTAATAAACTCATATCCCTTATTTTTTTCAAAAAATTCATAAATCTCTTTAGAGGGTTTTATGATTAAATCAATACCAGAAAGCAAATGATAATAAGTATAATGCTTTTTATAAGCTTCAGTGAATAAAATCAATTCACTTTGAATTTGTTTATAACTACCCCACCTAACATCAATTCGTTTAGTAAAATAAACAGAACTTTTTTTAGCTAAATTTTTATAATAATTAAAATCAAAGTCTTTTACTTTTTTATCAATATGAATATATATATCATTGACCTCATTATCAATCATTTTAATTAAATGTTCCAAAATATAAAAATCATCATGTGCCTGTATTAAATAAGCATGTTTATTCATAACTGCCTCCATTATTTAAAGTTTTTTATATAAAATTTATAAATTTTAGGGTTAGTAACTAATATCTTTTTAAAAAATGGAATATTATAACGTTTTTTCCAACCATTAAAATTACTATTCAAAAATATAATACTTTCGTCGATAAAATTAAATAAACTAATTTTATCTTCAACTTTCAATGTCTGATAAATAACTGAATAAATTCTATACACACAAAACTCTTCAAAAGAATCGTGCAATATATTTTTAAATCCATTTTTACTTATATTCTCATTAAGCTGTTTTAAAATTTTAAGCATATCAAAATTTCTTTTATCATTCGTTTTTGTTTCACCATTATCATTAATATAATAATAATATAATTTTTCACTAACTTTTACAGTTTTAGAAGATTTTAGTAAAGCTGTAAAAACAGGTACTAAATCTTCAAATTTTAAATTGGATAAAAACTTATTATCATCAAATAAAATTTTTTTAAATAATTTAGTACACGGCCCAAATTCTAAATTGTTAATTATACTTGGGTTGTTTTTCAAATCTAAAACTTCAATATCATCACTTATGTTGACCACTTCACCGATAACGCCATCGTCATTAGTACGATAAAAATCACAAATAGCCATATCAGCATCATTAGATTTTAATGAATTGTACATTTTTTCAAACATAGTAACATCAACATAATCATCACTATCAACAAAACCAATATAGTCCCCTTTTGCAAGTTCTAACCCTTTATTACGAGTCATGCCAATCCCATGATTTTCCCATGAAAAATTAACTATTTTATTTCCATATTCCAAAGCATATTTATCAATTATTTTTTGACTATCATCTGTTGAACCATCATTTAAAACAATTATTTCAATATCATCTAATGTTTGGTTAACAAGAGAATTTAAACATTTATCTAAATTAGCAGAAGCATTATACACAGGGACAATTATACTAACTTTAGGCATTTTTAGGACCTCTTTTCCTTTTTATCATACTCATAATTCTATTTTTAATATCTCTATAAGAATTATCATTGCGATATACAATAAAAATAAATAAAATCGGAACAACTAAACTAACAACTAAACTAACAATTAAATTTAAAACAACATTAGAAATAAAAATTAATTTTAATATCCAAACAGAACATATAATTGCTAAAACAATAATAATAAATTGTTTCGCAAATTCTTTGAAATATTTAAAAACATTTTCTTTAAAAATATGTTTATAAACAATAATTGGTTTTATGATTAAAGGTAATAAAGTACTTACGGCCGTTCCAATAAACACCCCGATTAATCCAATTTTTATAGCTAAATATACACTAAGAATTAAATTAATTATTGATTGAATTAGCGGAACATAGCGATCATTACGATAAAGTCCGCTAGCTGTCTGCATCGTTATAACCGCATTGTTCATACCATTTAAATAAAAATTTAAAACAATTATATATACTATTGACATTCCTAATACGAACCTAGCACCGAATACCCAATCAATAAAAGGTGTAAATAAATTTATAAAACATACAGAACTTATTCCAAATAACACAAAACTAATAAAATTCATTTCATCAAAAACTTTCAAGCTTTTCTTTCCATCATCAGAAGCAATTAAATTACCAAAACTAGCAATAACATTGCCAAATAAAACTTGAATAAAAGAATTAATCATGTTGATAATTAAAACATAGTTTGAATAAATACCAACAGCTACAATACCAATAAATTTAGAAATGACAATATTATCAGTAGCTGTTAAAACGTACGTACCAATTTTATGTAACATAAGTGCTCTCACATTACCAAAAATAGTATTAAATTCTTTTTTATCCAAATGTAAATTTCTAAGATTCTCTTTCAATAATGGATATTGTTTATTAATATAGTGATTAACCGATAGATTTTCACCAATTATACATACAGTTTGAATCAATAAATATATAATATAGTTATGAAAAACTAATAAAACAATTATTTGTAAAATAGTAGTTAAAAAATTAAAAATCATTACAATTGGCATTATTTTATAATTTTTTTGATCAGCCGAAATTAAAGTTCTTTTATAAGAAAATAAATAGCCGATGACCATATTTCCTAAGAAAATTAAATAAATTAATGTTAAATTTTCAATCCCACTAGTATCTTTTATAAACCATGGTAAAAATGGTATTAAAACTAATCCCAAAGCCAAAACAACTAAAGCAATTATTCTATACGCTTTTTGATAAAAACGCATTAAAGTTTTTATTTTATCTTTATTATTATGAGCTAAAGGCTTATATAAGCTATAACTAATTGCAGTAGAAATACCAAGTTCACTTAAAGCTAATAAACCTAAAACATTAGAAAGTAAGCCATTAACCCCAAGATATATTTCTCCTAAAACTTTAATAAATATAATACGAGAAATAAATCTAAGTATATTAATTAATAAATTATTAGCAAAATTACCTAACACATTTTTTAAAGAATTCAAAGTACGCATAAATCACCATCTTTTTCCTTTTTATTATCCTTTAATATTATACCTTAATACAAAAAAAAAGTAAAACAAAAAACTAATCAAAAGATTAGTTTTCAAAAATATCATACCCTAAATCAAAGTCAACATTGCCTTTTATTCCATTAACATATCCTTTAGAAGTAAATTGCCAGTATTGAAAATCTGTTGTTTTATAGAAATCATAATCAGATGATGGCACGAAAGATTTTGCCTCTTCAAAACTCATTCCACTTTGATATGGATATTGGGCAAGCCAAATAACATAATTTTTACTTATTTCTTTAGCATCCAAATATGTAGTTAGCCACATCTTATTAGCATATACTCCGCATGGATATTTGTTATCTTCAATTTTCTTGCAGAATGTATTTGCCATTGATGTTAAAGTATATTTCCCCTTATTAGGATCAATCCCTATACTTTCCATATCAATAAATACTTGCGTCCCTAAATTAGGCTTATAACCAAGTTGATTTATATCATTCAACAATTTCAATGCAAGCTTCGCTTCACTTTCAGCACTTTTTTTATCTCCATATACAAAATCAGCATATGAGAATATATAAAGAGCATAAGGAATATTATATTTTTCACAATTTGCAACATATTCGCGGAATTTTGAATCTTCCTTTTGCCCGCTATCAGTTTCATAACCAGCTCTTATAATTACAAATCCAATTGCGCTATCTGAAACTTTTTGCCAATCAATATTTCCTTGATGATATGAAATATCAATACCAGTATATATTTTTTTGTTGGTATTTTCTACTAATTTAAACTTTTGTGATTCTTTATTATTATCCTGGTATGTATAAACATTTGCGTTATTTAAAGCAGCATTTCCATCAATATCTAAATATAAACTATTTACTTTAGAAATAAACGAAACAAGTCCATTACCTACATCTTTCAACATCCATTGTTGATTATCTGCACCAGTACATTTATCAATTTGGACATTTGTTTTATTATTAAGTCCAGAATCTTTAACGCTCATGCAAATTCTTGGATTCATAGAGCTAGTAATTGAATAATAGCCATTATTTAAATATTTTAAATACCAAGTTTGCGCAACTGATGAATTAGAATGATATATTTGAATATTCGTACCATTTTGTTTTCTACCTGCAGCAACATCTAATGCTTTTGAAGTATTTAGTGAGCTAAATATATAATAATAGCCATCCTCATAAGAACGTTGAGTAGTATTGACAGTAGTTTCTTTAAATACAAATTTTTGAGCATTTCCATCGTTACCTTTATACATTTGTATATTTGTTCCTTCAATAGCATTTCCATTTGTGACGTCAACAAATAGATTATTATTTTGTGCAATTAAAGAATAAGAACCATTGCCCGCATATTTAATATACCATTTCTGAGCGGAGGAATTGTTTGAAGCATAAATTTGAACATTTGTCCCATTATTTTTACCACCATTTGCAACATCTAATACTTTATTAGAATTAGCAGCAGAGGAAATTTTATAATATCCATTTTTAATATGTTCAACATGCCATTTTTGATTATTAGCATCGCTTATAGAATTTAATTGGACATTTCCCCAATTAACAGCTAGTTCTTTATCCAAACCAATTGCTAAATTTTGATTTAATACAGAATTAATAGTATATATTCCACTATTTAATTTTTGCATTTCAATTTTATTAAATTTAAATTTTTGGGCTTTTGACCCATTATTACGATATAATTGAATATTTGTCTCATTAGTCGTTCTAGCATCATAAACATCAACGTACAAATTATTAGCTTGTGAAATTATATTATAAAATCCATCTCCAGTATCCTTAATTATCCATTTTTGAGCAGAACTACCATTATTGTTATATATTTGAATATTAGCACCATTAAAACTATCACCATTCATTACGTCAAGTGATTTATTATCATTTAAATATGAGGTAATAGAATAGTATCCATTGTTTAAATATTTAACGTTCCAAATTTGACTCCACAATTCTAAATTATCATATAATTGAACATTACTCCAGTTATTATCATTACCTCCAGCAATATCTAATACTTTATTATTATTTAAGGAACTAGATATAGTATATGTGCCCTCTTCTATTGCATGTTCCCCATCTATAAATTCTATAAATTTAAATTTTTGGGCCTTTGATCCGTTACCATGATATAATTGAATATTTGTTTCATTAGCTGTTCTAGCGTCATAAACATCAACATATAAGTTATCAATTTGTGAAATTATATTATAAAATCCATCTCCAGTATCCTTAATTATCCATTTTTGAGCAGAACTACCATTATTGTTATATATTTGAATATTAGCACCATTAAAACTATCACCATTCATTACGTCAAGTGATTTATTATCATTTAAATATGAGGTAATAGAATAGTATCCATTGTTTAAATATTTAACGTTCCAAATTTGACTCCACAATTCTAAATTATCATATAATTGAACATTACTCCAGTTATTATCATTACCTCCAGCAATATCTAATACTTTATTATTGTTTAAAGAACTAGAAATAATATAAGAACCATCTTTAATTGATTGTTTACCATCAATAAGCTCTATAAGTTTAAATTTTTGGGCTTTTGACCCATTTCCTTTATATAGCTGAATATCGGTTCCATTATCTTTTTTTGCTTCACGAACATCCAAATAAAGGTTATTACATTTAGAAATAATATAATAATAGCCATTCCCTGCATATTTAATAAGCCATTTTTGAGCATCACTCTTATTAGAAGAATAAATTTGGGCAGCAGTTTCATTTTTTTTACCTGCATCTCTAACATCTAGCACTTTATTATCAGAAAGTACTGTTGTTATAGTATAATAATTGCCCCCTATATGGGTCACTTTCCATTTTTGAGCATCAACGTTATTCCAATCGTAAAGTTGTATACGAGTTTTATTATTTGTACTCCCCCCTCTAACATCTAAAACTTTATTAGAATCTAAGGCACTTTGAATTTTATAAATACCTTCAGAAATAGTAGCCGCTTTTGCTTCACCAAAACCTAAAAATAAAAATGTAAAAAACAAAACAATACATATTATCTTTTTCATACTACAAACCTCCTGTACAGTAACATAATTATACCAAATAAAGCACAATATTTCCACCCTACATTAATTAAAAATTTAAATTTTATCAAAATAAAAAATTAGGGAAATTTATTCCCTAATTTTCTGCTTCTTCTAACATGTTAGTTATAAATATACCATATCCTTTATGTGGATTATCAACAACAACATGAGTTACAGCACCAATAATGTAATCTCCCTGAACAATTGGCGATCCACTCATACCTTGAATAATCCCATTAGTTTTGTCTAATAAATCTTTATCTGTTATTTCAAAAACAAAGTTTTTATTTTTTTGTTCTTTTTTATTTATTTTAGTTATATTTATTTCGTATTCTTTAATTTCCTTTCCATCAAGCACTGTTAAAATTTTAGCTTTACCAGTTTTAATATCAGATGGTTTAGCTACTTTATATGTTTCTCTATCTGGTATTTCATTAGTATAAGTTCCAAAAATCCCTTGAGTTGTATTTTCAGCTACATCACCAGTGGTTTTAGATGCATCATATTTAGCTTGTTTCTCACCAGGATTACCGTCAGAACTTGGTATAACACCAGTTACCGTTGAATCAAAGATTTTACCATCTTTAATTTCTAATAACTTACCAGTCGTTTGTTCTTGTATCTCATGACCTAAAGCTCCAAATAGTTTAGTGCCCGGATCTATAAAAGTTAAAGTTCCAATTCCAGTTACACTATCTTTTACATAAAGCCCTGTTTTATAAACATCATTTTCGTCTTTAGATAATTTTAAAGTAGCGGTTTGTTTTTTACCGTTACGCATATATCCAACACTTACACTTCCATCACTAGAATCATTTATTTTAGACGCCATATCTTCAATATTATTAACTTCTTTTTTATTAACTTCAGTTATAACATCTCCAGTTTTAAGTCCGGCTTCAGTTGCGGGATTTTTACCATCAACATCATAAACACCTACTATAAGTACACCGTCAGAATTTAAAGTAATACCAATATTTTCCCCACCAACAATAATTTTGTCAGAATATGCTAAAGCATTTATGGGTATAATAAAAAATGATAAAAGAAGCATGATGACAGTTTTTTTAAAATTTTTAAAAAACAAAAAATCATCTCCTATAACATAAATCAGACTACACTATTATTATAATTCAAAATAAAAAAAATAAAGGTAGAATATTCTACCAATAATTTTAAATAAATTAACTCAAGGTTATTGACAAATTCAAATTAAATTAATATAATAAAAAAGAATTAACGAAGTCCTTGAGCAATTGTAGCTCTATGGAGGGAGTTAATTTTTTTCTATTATAAATACTGCAATGGATAAATCATGATTTTTATCATTAATATGATTAAATGAAGACATTTCTTTCGGCAATTTGATTCCAATAGCTTCTAACCATTGCCCACCCTCTTTATTAAAAAATAAAATTTTATTTTCCTCATATAATTTTTTAATAAATGAATCGGCATTATTTCTTCCATATATACTAGTTATTTTATGGACTTTAAAATTTTTTTCGTTTCTATTTAAAGCAATAGACAACATAATTGGCCTACCATTGGTATCCCACTGTTTAATAAAAACTACTATAGAATCTTTTCTTGTAATTGATTTCGCTGATAATATAGCATCTTTGATTTGCTCATCTAATAAATACAAATCGCTTTTAGGTATACCGTGCTTTTCAAAAACCTTATTAACGGTTTTCCAATTAATAACCATTTTTTTATCATCGCAAATTGTTGAATCATTTGGAAAACAGTCACTAATAAAAATAACAGAGTTTTTCTCGTCTTTGTTTAATTGTTTGTAAATTTCCTTTGTCATATTTCAATACTAACATAACTAAAAAACAAAGTAAACTGTTTTCAATAATTAATATAAAATTATTTACAGAAATAAATATAGCTGTTATAATAAAAAAGAACTAATGCAGTCCTTGAGCAATCGTAGCTCTATGGGGGAATTTAGTTCTTTTTTTATTATTAACAAATTTTATTTTTTAGAAGCAAAATTATAAGCATCCTTGCACATTTCTTCAATTCCTCTTTCAGCTTTCCAACCAAGTTTTTCATTTGCTAAACTAGGATCTGCATAACATGCAGCAATATCGCCTGGACGTCTATCTTCAATTACATAAGGAACTTCTACATTATTTACTTTTTTAACATTTTCAATAAGTTCTAAAACACTATATCCATTTCCAGTTCCTAAATTAAATATACTAAGTCCACCATTTTCTATTAAATATTCAATAGCTTTAATATGCCCATTTGCTAAATCAACAACATGAATATAATCACGAACACCAGTACCATCTTTAGTATCATAATCATTTCCAAAAACATGCACCTTATCATACTGTCCAGTTGCCACTCTCATAATATAAGGCATAATATTATTTGGAATTCCATTTGGCTGTTCACCAATTAATCCACTTTCATGTGCACCAATTGGATTAAAATATCTAAGTAAAACTATATTCCATTTATCGTTTGATTTACTTAAATCTTTTAAAATTTGTTCAATCATTAATTTCGTATATCCATATGGATTAGTTGCAGATAATGGAAAATCTTCTTTAATTGGTAATGTTGAAGGTTTTCCATAAACTGTTGCAGATGATGAAAATACAAAATTATAAACATTATTTGCTTCCATCACTTCAAGTAAAGCTAAAGTTGAACCTAAATTATTTTGGTAATACATTAAAGGTTTTTCTACAGATTCGCCAACAGCCTTATATCCTGCAAAATGAATAACCGCATTAATTTTTTCTTTAGAAAAAACATCTTCTAAAAACTTTTTATCACAAACATCGCCTTCATAAAATGTAAATTCTTTATCAGTTATCATAGAAATCTTATCAAGCACACTAGAGTCTGAATTAGAAAAATTATCAACAATAACAACTTCATGCCCAGACTCCAATAACTCTACTACTGTATGACTTCCTATATAACCAGTTCCACCAGTAACCAAAACTTTCATATCATCACTCTCCTATTACATCAATATTAACACAATTATTCATATAATTCAATTTACAAATTTTATCATACATGTTAAAATAAAAGGCAAACAAGAGGCGATTACATGAAAAATATTAATTTCAAACAATTAAAAAAAGATTTAAAAAATAAAAGAGCAATAATACCAAATATATTAAGTGCATCTAGAATAGCTGCTCCATTCGTTATTCCCCCACTAGCGATGACAGGAAATGTTCCATTAGTATTATTAGCTGCATCAGGATTTTTATTAACAGATTTTTTAGATGGCAAAATAGCAAGAGCCCTTCATGGCGAAACCAAATTAGGACAGCTATTAGATCAAATATCTGATAAAGTATGTTCAATTGGTTTATTATTAGCCTTAATTCCTACTGTTCCATTTATGATAGTTCCGCTAATATTAGAAAGTACAATTGCTGCCATAAATATTAAAAACACTAAAAAAGGTATAAATGTAAAAAGTGTACAAAGTGGTAGATTAAAAATGTGGCCTCTTTCTATATCATTAATATCTGGATATGGAATGATAATGTCTCCTTCTATTGTATTTAATATAATAACTTATTTAGGTTTAGCTACCACTACAGTACTTGAAACTGTAAACATCAAAGAATACCATGATTTAGCAATTAAATATGATGAACAAAATATAGATGAACATAAAGATATTAAAAAAGCAAAAACTGGTGAATTAGACAAATCAAATTCTAAAGAAAAAACATATGGTAAAATAAATTCATATGATATAAATCAATATGTAGAAAATTGTACAAGCATTGAAGAATTAAACGAAATAAAAGAAACAATAAATCCAAATCAAAACATAGAAACAAAACAAAAAACAAAACAAAAAAAGCGATAAACAAATCGCTTTTTCTTATATCAAAACATCTTCATTAACCATATGTTTTATAATCATTTCTTGTTCTTTTGATTTTCTATTTTTAATCTTACCTTTATTAGCGGGATAAAAACTTTTAATTTTTAAAGTACTTCCAAAATTGATTCTTACTGCAACCAATATCATATCATCAAATTTTTTATAATATTCTAACCCCTTTGTTTGCGGATTATAAAACACTTCATCTGGCTTTTTGATAATATTTGATAACTTTGACCAAATATGATCAATTTTTTCTATACTACCAAAATCTTGTAAATGATGATCGATTATATGTTGCCTTTGTGATTTATAAATAATAATGGGTTTATTAGCATGTTCACTAATATTCCAATATCTTGCTATTTCTGGATTTAATTTTCCAATATATTCATAATGTTGTTTTCTATTTTTCATATTATCAAGCCTTTCATTTTTAAACAACATACTGCAATCAAATTGTAACATTTGTTCGTTATAAAAGTCAACAATTTTTCTAATATATTAAAAAAATCAGCCTATCAAAGATAGGCTGACCTGAGTAACTTGGTTGGGCATCACTTCCAACATCTCATCAAATAGAGTTGCCTCTATTCTACACTTAAGATTTTCATCCGCGATAGACGATGACATTCTATCCTCAAATTACTCTAATAAATTATACCATCAATAGATGACAAAATTTGTTTCAATATGTCAATCAAAGTTGACAAGAATAATTTAACATATTTTCGGATCTTTTTCAAGTATTTTTGTAATTTTTACATAAATTACTATTTTATAAACATACCAGTAAAAGTCATAAATAATAATGCTCCTACTAAAATAACATATAAGATAACTCCATTAACCATTTCAAATTTAGTAGTTTTATATTTAACTCCTACAGCCATAGTTGCAAATACACCACCAATTAAACCGCCGATATGTCCCCAATTATCAATTCCAGGAGCCATACCAATAAGTAAGTTAAGAATTATTAAAGGAATAATTTGTGATTTAACAACAGTTTCTAAATATACACGGTAATGATATCCAAAGTATACAAGTGAACCAAGTAAACCAAAGATAGCACCAGAAGCACCAACACTATAACCAGTACTCATAAATATAGATAAACAGTTACCAGCAAATCCACTCATTAGATATACAAGTAAGTATTTAGCTTTACCTAAGAAACTTTCAAGCTGCATTCCAATAATATAAATAGCATAACAGTTAAATAGCAAATGAATTAAATTAGCATGTAAAAACATCCCCGTAAATAAACGATAAAACTCGCCATGCGTAATCATAAATCTATTAACTGCAAAATCATCTACCAAACCAAACATATTACTTAAAAAATAAGCAATAACATTAATTATAATAAGTGCATAAGTAATAATTGGCCTTTTCATTGAAAAAACTTCTTCATTCATTTTAGCTTCACCCTCATTCTTTTTAGAAATATCACCAGTAAGTTTCATAAATAACTCTACACCTTTTTCAGTAAAAGTCATTTCTTTAGTTATATCTGGAAATTTATCAATAATAAAATTATAATGTTTTAAATCATCTTCTTCATTAATTTGTGCAATATCAATTTTAGGTGTATCTTCAAATTTATTTAAATTAACATTATCATTTAAATTAACAAAAATACTAAGCGCATTCATTTTAAAAGAAAGCGTTTTCTTTTTAATCATTTTCATAAGTTTTTTTGTTTTAAATAAATCAAATTCAAATTGTTCATCATTATGGATATAATTAGAAACAATTCGAACAATCTTATAATCTTCTTCCATATTTTCAAGCCAAATTTCGCCTTCTACTCCCCTAATAACAATTGGAGTATAATTTTTTTCAGAAATAAAATATCTAAGTAATTTCATTACAAGTTCATCATTTGGATTAGCTATCATTTCTTCCATATTAAAACCTCCTACTCAAAATGATTCATAATATTAGTAAATTTTAAAGGTAGTTCACTATCAAACTGCATATATTCACCCGTAGTTGGATGAATAAATCCTAATTCTTTAGCGTGTAAACACTGCCCTGAATCATCAATTAATTTTCTTTTTCCATAAACAGGATCATTAACTACAGGATGTCCAATATAATCCATATGAACCCTAATTTGGTGAGTTCTACCTGTTTCTAATTTTAATTCTATTAAAGTAACATCTTCAAATCTTTTCAAAACTTTAAAATGCGTAATAGCTTCTTTTCCATCAGGATTAATTGCCATTTTCTTACGATCATTTAAAGATCTACCTATAGGCGCATCTATAAGTCCTGTATCATTAGGAATAACTCCCCAAACTAAAGCTACATATTTACGATAAGTTTTCTTTTCAGCAAGCTCTTTAGCCAAAATATCATGTGCTTTATTATTTTTAGCTACCATTAGTAACCCTGTTGTATAGGCATCAATTCTATGAACAATACCTGGACGAAACTCGCCATTTTTATCACTTAACTTACTGTGATATAAAAGGCCATTAACTAAAGTCCCATGATAATTACCTGGTGCTGGATGAACAACTACTCCATTAGCCTTATTAACTACAATAACATCATCATCTTCATAAACAATATCTAAATCCATTTTTTCAGGTGTTACATTCATATCTTCGTTTGCATGGTTAACTGTAACCACATCATCAATACGCGTAACATATCCTGCTTTTGCTTCTTTACCATTAACTAAAACCTCTTTATTTTTTATCATTTTAGTTACACTACTACGGCTAACATCCATAGCTTTAGCTAAAAAATTATCTAACCTTTCACCAGCTTCACTTATTTGATACTCCATGTTTTTCTCCTTTACAAATAAAAATAATGATTAATATTATTGAAATAACTATACATATATCCGCAAAATTAAATACTGGAAAATTATAACCAAATAAATTAAAATCCAAATAATCAATAACAGATCCATGAACCACTCTATCAATTAAATTTCCTATAATTCCGCCTATTAAAACACCATAAATAATTTCTTCATATTTATTTAAATCTTTCCCTTTAATTAAAAAGAAATAGATTAAGTTTAAAGCTATAATAGAAATTAAAATTAAAAATAATGTATTAGAACTTAAAATACTAAAAGCAGCTCCAGTATTTTGTAACATAGTTATAGAAAAGAAATCACCAATCACACTTATACTACTTCCCACAGATAAAACACTAATTAAAACATTTTTAATAATTTGGTCTACAAGCGTACAAATAAATGCAATTACTAGAATTTTTTTCATTTTCTTCACCAAGGAGTATTATACCAAAAATATAAAAAAAAAGATAGTATACTTAATAAAACAAAAACACCCAAAAGGGTGTCTTGCGAAAAAGAATTAGAGAAATAATGTAAATGGAAATCAGAAACAATATTCAAAAAACATCTTCATAAGGAACTTCACAAAAATAAAATTTCCATTTACAAAAACGTATTTTAACAAGGTCAAAATATAAAGTCAATGCTTTTTACCAAATTCCTATTTTGGTAAAAAAACTATACAAAAAAAGAAATTTGGTAAACGCTTTTAAAAAAGAAGGAATTTGATATATAAATACCGTATATTATATATGAAGAATAAAAATAGGCAAAACATTAACAGAGAAAGGAAGAAAAATATGATAAAAAATAAAGAAAACATTTACACAAAAAATATTAAAAATTTAATTGAACAAAACATAGTGCAAAATAAAGTAAGAAACATCCAAAAAGAAAAGGACAAATTGTATACATATTGGAATATTGGCAAAGAAATAGTAAAAGCGCAGAACGAAGATAAAATAAAATATGGAAATAGTTATATAAAGAATCTAAGCATAGAATTGACACACCTTTATGGTTCTGGCTATGATCAATCAAATTTAAGGCGCATGAAAAATTTTTATATATGTTATCCAAATTGGGCGCCAGTGGCGCCCAATTTCATCACATGGACCCATATAGTAAATATTTTACCAATTAAAGATAAAAACAAAAGAAACTATTATATCAATTTAGTAATTAAAAATCACCTTTCAAAAAGGCAATTAAAAGAAGAAATTAAAAATAACGCTTATGAAAGATTAGATAATGAAACTAAAAACAATATAGAATTAATAACAAAGGAAGAAACAATAGATATAATGGATTTTATAAAAGACCCACTTTTAATAGATTTGCAAGAATTAAAAGATAAAGAATTAAATGAAAAAGCTTTAAAAAAAGCTATCTTAAAACAAATCGAAACATTTCTTTTAGAATTAGGCGCTGGCTTCTCCTTCGTTGGTAGCGAAAAGAAAATAAAAGTTGGAAATAAATTTCATTATATAGATTTACTATTTTTCAATATAGAACACGAATGTTATGTCGCAATTGAACTTAAAATTAAAAATTTAAAACCAAGTGATATAGGTCAACTACAATTTTATCTAAACTACATAGATACTGAAATAAAGAAACCTCACCACAATCCTACAATTGGAATTTTAATATGTAAAAAGAATGATAAAAATATAGAAAAATACTTAAGTCAAAACAATATAAAAATTACCACTTACAAAGATAAAAACTCAGAAATTTAATTTTCTGAGTTTTGTTATTTACTTACCTATCCATCTTAAAATTTCTTCTTTAGGCATATACCCAACTTTTGCATCGCGATTTCCACCATTAAAGTAAATTAATGTTGGCATACTCATAACTCCATATCTTTTACAAAGTTCCATGTTTTCATCAACATTTACTTTCACAATTTGAATCCTATCTTTAATTTCTTCAAGTTCAGGTGCAAGCATTTTACATGGGCCACACCAAGTCGCATAAAAATCTACAAGCATTTCACCTCTAGTAAGTAAATCATCGAAATTACTTTCATTAGCTTCAATTATTTCCATTCTATTCACCTTCTTTATATTTATTTAATACACTATCTATATTATTAATATGCAATTTATCTTTTTCTACTAATTTTTTTACAGTTTCAGGTTTAACAACATCATATTTTAAGAATAAATCTAAAGTTTCTAAATTAAATTCATTAGTATTAGACTCACTATATTTATCTTTAATTTGTACAAACTCAGTAGCTATATCCACCGTTTTATCTGCAAAAATTGAAAGAACTGGTGTTTTTTCTAAAATAGGCTTAATCATTTTAGAATTATTTAAAAATTCTGCTCCACTAAGTATAGGTAAAGTTAAAACATATAAAACCATAAATACAATAACATAATTTTTTATAAGCCCAAGTATAGCTCCTAATATTTTTGATGGTAATCCCAAAATAATTGTAAATTTTAAAATAGTTTCAAAAACTGTAGTTGCCACCATTAAAAATTTAAGTAAAATTGTAAGTAACATAAATACTAACAAAAATGCCAAAACTTGATATACAGCAATATTAAGTACTGATAATCCTTTTATTAAACCAAAAAAATCAAAAAATGGTAAATACATCATCATAAAGTCACCAATTGGATTTTTTAAAAGAAATGCAACTATGATAATTACTATATATCCTACACAATTAACTACTGACTTTGTAAAACCTTGCTTCCACCCTACAAAAGCACCTAATAATATAAAAACAATAATTCCTAAATCAACTATATTCATTATCTAGCCTCCTAAATTATTATATTACATTTACATATTTTTTTCAACAATTCATAACTACCAATAACTATCATTGTAAATAACATCTATTTATGATAAAATGTAATGGGTGATAACATGGCAAAAAATGAAGTACGCACAATTACATTAAAAGTTAGTGATAATACAAAAGAAAAAATGGTAGAATACTTTGCCGATAAAAAAAGAGAGAAAACGCCACCATATGCAGTATTTCAAGCTAAAGAAGCTGATACTATGGTTACTTTATATGAAAGTGGAAAAGCAGTATTTCAAGGCATAAGTGCCGATATAGATGCAAACATATGGATGGAAACAGAAAAACATTTAAATCCAAACAAAAAATTAGAATTCAAAAAAGTTGATAATAATCCAAAATCAAAAGATAATTCAAGGCATTACAATGAAAAGCTTTATAATTGTACATCAATCGGCTCTGATGAAGTTGGTACCGGAGATTATTTTGGACCAATCGTTGTAACTGCCGCCTATGTCACTAAAAAAGATATACCATTTTTAGAAAAATTAGGTGTTAGAGATTCAAAAAAAATAACTGATGAACACATTTTAAAAACCGTTCCAGAAATAATAAAACGAATATCATATTCTAGCATGATATTAAACAATGAAGAATATAACAATAAATATAATGAAAAAATGAATTTAAATGCTATTAAAGCTGTTTTACATAATAAAGTATTACTTGAAATGAATAAAAAACACAAGACACATGATTATATTGTTGTAGATCAATTTACAGAACCATTCATTTATTATAAATATATAAATAATTTGCCTGAAGTTCAAAGAAACATAACTTTTGTAACTAAAGCTGAAGATCAATGTTTATCTGTTGCCTGTGCCTCATTAATAAGCCGTTTTATTCTAATTAAAGAATTTGAAAAAATGTCTAAAGAATATGATATGAAAATACCAAAAGGTGCTGGAAATTTAGTCGATGAAGCAGGAGCAAAATTAGTTAATAAATATGGTGAGGATATATTAAGAAAAATAGCCAAACTAAATTTTAAAAACACAGAAAAAATAAAAGAATTAGCTAAAAACTAATTCTTTTTTTATAAAGAAAAAGTCCAGAAGTGGACCTAACGATAAAAACCGGACTCAACCAGGTGGGCATCACATTATACATTTTAGGATCCTCACATTAAGTAAGTATTCAACACCATATATAAATTAGATTCCCTATCGCTAACTTGTAGGTTTTTGATAACTGCCCTATCTTCTAGACAGTTATATTATATCACATTTTAAATAAAATATCACTACTTTTGCCTAACTTTACATTATTATTTTTTATATTCTTCTAAAAAACTATGTTTTTCCTTATCTTTTATATATCCTGTGATTGTATTTAGGTTTACATTATTAGAAGAAGTAAATATACTTTTAAAGGCATCCTTATTATATTTTTCAAGCACTTTAATTAAGTTCTTCATTTCCAATCTTTTTCCGCCACTTTTTTTAGTAACTGAACATGCACAATCAATAAATTCAAGTTTATTATAATTTTTCCATGAAATAATATTATGTTCTCTAACTAAATATAAAGGTCTAATTAATTCTATACCTTCAAAATTATCACTTTCAAGCTTAGGCATCATACTAGAATAACTACCATTAAAAATTAAATTAAGTAAAATAGTTTCTACTACATCATCCATATGATGGCCTAATGCAATTTTATTACACCCTAATTTTTTCGCATAATCATATAAATATCCTCTACGCATTCTTGCGCATAAATAACAAGGACTTTCGCTAGTATCTGCGACTTTAAAAATAGGTGTTTCGAATATATGTGCATCTATTTTCATTAATTTAAGATTTTCTTTTATTTTATTTATATTTTCTTCTGCATAACCCGGATTCATAATAATAAATTCTAAATCAAACTTAAAAATACCATGTCTTTGTAGTTCTTGCATACATTTAGCAAGTAAAAATGAGTCTTTTCCCCCACTTATACAAACGGCAATTTTATCGCCTTCATCAATAAGTTCATAATCTTTAACCGCTTTTACAAATTTACTCCAAATCTCTTTACGGTATTTTTTAATAATACTTTTTTCTATTTCACGGTATCTTTCCATATAAACCACCTGACAATAATTATACAATAAAAAGCATAGAATTTCTATGCTTATTTTAATTTAATATGAAGTTCGTCTAATTGTTTAGTTGATACTTCGTTAGGAGCTTCTGTCATCAAACAAGAAGCACTTGTTGTTTTCGGAAAAGCAATAACATCTCTAATATTGTCAGTTCCACTTAAAATCATCGTAAGTCTTTCTAATCCTAAAGCAAGTCCACCATGAGGAGGTGCTCCAAAAGTTAAAGCATCTAATAAGAAACCAAACTTTTCATAAGCATCTTCCTTAGTGAATTCTAAAGCTTCTAAAACTTTTTCTTGAACTTTAGGATCATGTATTCTTATACTTCCTCCACCAACTTCATAACCATTTAAAACAATATCATAAGCTCTAGCTAAAGCATTTTCCTTATCATCTAAATTATCTACATCAGCTGGATGTGTAAATGGATGATGGCAAGAAATATATCTACCTTCTTCTTCGCTATATTCAAACATTGGAAAATCAGTAACCCAAAGGAAATTGAATTTATCTTTATCTATTAAATCTAAATCTTTTCCAAGTTTTAACCTTAAAGCACCTAAAGAAGTTTTAACCATCTTTCTTTCACCAGCAATAATTAAAATTAAATCATTATCTTCTAGATTAAGTTTTTCTTTTAAATAATCGCTAGTTTCAGCATCTACAAATTTCGCAATACTTCCAGTAAATTCACCATTATATTTTAAGAAAGCAAGAGCATTTGCTTTATAAGTCTTAACAAACTCTGTTAATGCATCAATATTCTTTCTAGAATAACTGTCTACAGCATTTTTAACCACTAAGCAGTTAATTATGCCATTACTATCAATAACATTCTTAAATACCGTAAAATCAGTATTTTTAAACCCATCAGTAATATCATTAATTGTCATATCAAATCTAGTATCAGGTTTATCACTACCATATAAATCCATCGCATCTTTATAAGTCATTCTCATAAACGGTGTCTTAATATCCATATTTTTTGCCTTTTTAAATATATGAGTAAGTAATCCTTCAGTTAAATTCATAACATCTTCTTCATTTACAAAACTCATTTCTAAATCTATTTGCGTAAATTCTGGTTGTCTATCGGCACGTAAATCTTCATCTCTAAAACATCTAGCAACTTGATAATATTTTTCAAAACCACTCATCATAAGTAATTGTTTAAATAATTGTGGTGATTGTGGTAAAGCATAAAAACTACCTTTATTCACTCTAGATGGAACTAAATAGTCTCTTGCCCCTTCAGGTGTAGATTTACACAAAATAGGTGTTTCTATTTCTAAAAATTCATTATTATTTAAATATTCTCTGGCTGCCTGCATTACTTTATGTTTCATTACTATTTTATTTTTAAGTTCATCACGTCTTAAATCTAAATAACGATATTTAAGTCTTGTATCTTCTAAAGCTGTTGTATTATTTAAATCAAAAGGAAGTTCTTTAGATTCGTTTAAAATTTCAATATCATTTACAATAACTTCAATTTCACCAGTTTTTAAATTATCATTTGAATTTTGTCTTAAAGCTACTTCCCCTACTACTTTAACAACAAATTCATTTTTAAGTTTTAAGGCATTTTCATAAGCAGGACTTTCAGGATTAATAACTAACTGAATAATTCCACTTCTATCTCTTAAATCAATAAAAACAAGTCCACCTAAGTCACGTTTTTTACTAACCCAACCATTTAAAGTAACAGTTTCGCCTACGTTTTCCTTATTAAAATTTGTATTATTTACTTTCATACTATTCCTCACTTAATTTTTCATCAAAAAACTCTACAATATTTTCTAATTTTACTTTAAATTCTTCTTTTGTATTATTATTTTTAATAGTTATAATTTTATTACTAACTTCATCTTTGCCAATAATGATAACAAATTTAGCTTCTAATTTATCAGCATGTTTAAAATTATTTTTAATATTTCTATCTTTAAAGTCCATATCAACATTAAAACCATTTAATCTCAAATTATTTACTAATGATAAAACATAAGTTTTTTCTTCTTTATCCATCGCAAAAGCATAAATATCTAAATTTTCATCATCAGTAATATCAATTTGTTCCGCTTCTAAAGCAAGTAATAATCTTTCAATTCCAACTGCAAATCCGACTCCAGGTGTACTAGGACCACCAACAGTTTCTACTAAATTATCATATCTTCCACCGGCACCTAAAACATTTTGACTACCAAAACTTTCAATTTCTGAAGTAACTTCAAATACTGTATGTGTATAATAATCAAGCCCTCTAACTAAATTGCTATCACAAACATAATCTATTCCCATCACATCTAAGTATTCTTTTACTTTAGCAAAGTGTTCTTTACTAGAGTCATTTAAATATTCTTCTATTTTAGGAGCATTTTTTAAAATATCACTTTTGCCGTCGACTTTACAATCTAAAATTCTAAGTGGATTTTTAGAATATCTAGCTTTACAATCATCGCATAATTCATCTAAATGTGGTTTAAAATAATCAAGTAAAGCCTCTCTATAAGCTATTCTAGATTCAGTATCACCTAATGTATTAATATTAACTTTAATACCCTTTAAACCAAGCATTTTAAATAAATTAACTACTATACTAATAACTTCTGCATCAAGCATAGGATCATTACTTCCAAAAGCTTCTACACCAAATTGGGTAAATTCTCTATTACGCCCAGATTGTGGTCTTTCATATCTAAACATAGAACCAAAATACCAAGCTTTTAATGGACCTGCATCAACATATAATTTATTTTCAATAAAACTTCTAACAAGTCCAGCAGTTCCTTCAGGTCTTAAAGTTAAATTACGATCACCACGGTCTTTAAAATCATAAGTTTCTTTACTAACAATATCTGTAGTTTCCCCTACACCCCTATGAAATAATTCGCTAGATTCAAAAATTGGAGTTTGAAAATACTTATAATTATATTTATCCATTAAAGCTCTAATTAATTTTCTTAAAAATAATATTTGCTTACCTTTTTCTCCATAAATATCATAAGTCCCTTTAGGTTTTTGTATCATTTTATCACTTCCTATACCTATTTAAAATTATATGTGTTTTCACTTTAAAAGTCAATAAAAGCAGGGCATTTACCCCACTTTTAATTCTATTTATTTTCTAGCTTCAATAGTAGAAGTTCTAGCCACTCTATATTCTTCTATTTCCCTTTGATCAACTATTGTTTTAATACATGCTTTTTTAGCCATGTAATCATCAACACCAGGATAATCTTGTTTATATTGTTTCACTAAAGATTTAAATCTAGTTAATTCATCCATAGATAAATCCAAATCATTAATATATTCATTAAGTTCATATTCATCCATTTTTTCAATTATATTAACAGGTTTTTCTTGATAAATAGGTTGCATAGGTTCAGTAATTTTATCTGATTCAAGACTAATTACTTCAGGTTCTAATATATTTGGTTCTATAGAAATAGGCTCTACAATTTTATTAGATTCTATAGCATTTTCATTCCCAGTAACTAATGAAGGTTTAACTAAATCAACATCATTTACCATAGATTTTAAAACTTCTTTAGAAGCTGTAAATTCATCAATTCCACGGTCCTTCATATAATCGTTTACACATTTATTAAATTCATCAAGATTATCTTTAGTTAAAGTTAAACCTAAATAATCCTCTAATTCATTTTCGTTCATATTATCAATTTGATCAATGATATCTTTAGTGATTTCATGTAATTCTTCACCAAATGAAACTTCATCCATAAGCCATTTTATTGGTTCAGAAGTAGCTTCATTCATAATATCTTCTACAAAATTATCACCATATTTTTCTTCACCAACTCTAATTAAATTATCTAAATAATTATCAATAATGAAATCAATTTTATCCTTAGGCATGCCATCAAGACCAATCGCATGTTTACCAAAAATTCTCTCATTAATTAAATCTGAATATTTAGATAATAATAATTCTTTATCCGTTGGTGTTGAGGTTTGTGAAAGAGATTCTACTTTTTCAGTAGCAACTAGATTTTCAAATTGATCATCATCAGAAAGTAAATCAAACGATTCTTTAAAATCATCCATTTCTTCCTCATTCATTTTTGCAATATTAATATCAGCATAATATGCCCTTAAATTTTCAACAAAACTACTTTTAGTAGCAACTAATTTTTGACCAATCAATTTAAATACATTCTCGGCCTTATTTTTTAATTGTTTTATCTTAACTTTAGCACCATTTTTAAGTTCCATTGTACGCTCACTTAATTCATCACCAAAACTAAATTCGTGATTTGAAACAACTTCTTCTTGTTCCTCTTCAAATTCTGTTTTTTCTTTTTTATTAAACATAGCTTGAATTTCTGGAGAGGTTTGTGATAATGGAATAGGTTTAACAAATTCAACAGTTGAATCAATATCTTGAGTTTTTCCTTTTTCATATTCTTCAATAATACCAAGCATATCATCAATATCATGTTTACTATTTAATTCATACATAACACCATTAATAATATATTTGTTTTCTTCATTATCGACTTTATACTTATTAATTTTCCCAACAACACTAGTATAATAAACAGCAGAAAGTTTTTCTAACTTTTCACTATATCCATTAATCCAAAATTCATGTTGCTTATTAAGTAAATTACCATAGAATTCTATAAAGTCAGCAGAAACACTTAATTCATTTATGTCCAATATTTTTTCTGCTGCAATTAAAGCATTAACAACTTCTTCTCTATTATTAAAATTAACCTGTGGTATTTCGGTATTATTCCCTTTAACAAAACCTTTATAGATTTCGCACCAGCGATTGTCCAAAACAATTACAGCCTTTATTTTATCAATTATTTCATTAATTATATTTTTATAGCTATTATAATTTTTCGTAAGACCATCTGTAATTGTATAAACCTTAAGTTTCCCTTCAAGTAATTCAATTTGTCCCATAAGCTCAACTGATTGTTTTTCAATTAAACTTAATTCCTTCTCTGCATCAATAAGAATATTTTCATTATACATATTATTTCCCCTCCAAAATACTATTAATTAATTTTTGTACTAAAGCTAAATTATTTTTAAATTATACAAGCCGATGGCATAGACATTCTAATCTATACCATCTTCTTCTACAATTATGTTCCCTTTTTATTCATAATTTGTATTTTTTATCTTACTCTTCTTCTAGCATAACGCATAGTGGTTCCAGCTGCACCAGCAAGTCCACCCATAGCAATAAGCATAGCTAAACTATTTTCATCACCAGTTCTTGGCACCTCAGGTGTTGGCTCTGGTGTTGGCTCTGGAGTTGGCTCTGGAGTTGGCTCTGGTGTTGGCTCTGGTGTTGGCTCTGGAGTTGGCTC